>NZ_LZJH01000089.1:0-508 GCF_001666745.1 Mycobacterium sp. E2699
GCGACGGCGCCTGCAGCTGTTCCTCGTCGACCCGGTCGGTCGGGATCGCCAGCTGCGAGCTGTCGTAGAGCAGGTTGCCCAGCAGGATCTGGCTGGGCAGCATCGGCAGAAACGGCAAGAACGCCGACGCGGCGGCGGCGCTGAAGGTGTTGCCGAAATTGCTCGATGTGCCCATGAACACGTACTTGATGGTATTGGCGAAAATCCTTCTGCCCGTGGCCACCCCGGTGGCCAGCACCCCCAGGTCCTTTTCCAGCAAGACCACGTCGGCCGCGTCCTTGGCCACGTCGGTGGCGCTGTTGACGGAGATGCCCACATCGGCGGCGTGCAATGCCAGCGCGTCGTTGACCCCGTCGCCGAGAAACCCCACCGATCTTCCGGTGCGGCGTGCCGCGGTGATCAGCCGTGCCTTTTGGTCGGGGGAGATGCGGGCGAAGATACTGTGGTCCGCAGCGGCGCGGCCGAATTCGTCGTCATCGAGGCATTCCAGCTGCGCGCCGGTGAGAGT
>NZ_LZJH01000090.1:0-174399 GCF_001666745.1 Mycobacterium sp. E2699
GACCTCGCAATCGGATGACCACGCGGCATAGCAACCTCCAAAATCAGTGGATGTTGCGTTGACCGTATGAATCCGCGCGAGTAGGTCGCACGCTCACGTCGATCTCAATGCGACCTCTCGGATTTAAGTCCCCACTTGAGCCCGTGGGAGAATGACCGGGTGTTGCGCTGGATCACCGCCGGAGAATCCCATGGCCGCGCGCTGGTGGCCGTGGTGGAAGGCATGGTCGCCGGCGTGGGGGTCACCTCCACCGACATCGCCGACCAGCTGGCCCGGCGCCGCCTCGGCTACGGCCGCGGCGCGCGGATGAAGTTCGAGCGCGACGCGGTGACCATCCTGTCCGGCATACGCCACGGCGTCACGCTCGGCGGGCCCATCGCCGTCGAGATCGGCAACACCGAGTGGCCGAAGTGGGAAACCGTGATGGCCACCGACCCGGTCGACCCGGCGCAACTGGAACACAGCGCGCGCAACGAACCGCTCACCCGGCCGCGGCCCGGCCACGCCGACTACGCCGGCATGCTCAAGTACGGCTTCGACGACGCCCGGCCGGTCCTGGAGCGGGCCAGCGCGCGGGAGACGGCCGCGCGCGTCGCGGCCGGGACCGTCGCCCGGTCGTTCCTGCGCCAGGCGCTGGGCGTCGAGGTGCTCTCGCACGTCGTCGCGATCGGCCCGTCGGCGCCGTACGACGGCCCGCCGCCGCGCGTCGAGGACCTGCCCGCCATCGACGACAGCCCCGTGCGGGCGTTCGACAAGGCAGCCGAGGCGGCCATGATCGCCGAGATCGAGGCGGCCAAGAAGGACGGCGACACCCTCGGCGGCGTGGTCGAGGTCGTCGCGCTGGGCGTGCCGGTGGGGCTGGGGTCGTTCACCAGCGGCGACAACCGGCTGGACAGCCAGCTGGCCGCCGCCGTCATGGGCATCCAGGCGATCAAGGGCGTCGAGATCGGCGACGGCTTCGAGACCGCGCGCCGCCGCGGCAGCCGGGCGCACGACGAGATGTACCCGGGGCCCGACGGCGTCGTCCGCTCGACCAACCGGGCCGGCGGGCTGGAAGGTGGCATGACCAACGGGCAGCCGCTGCGGGTGCGGGCCGCGATGAAGCCCATCTCCACCGTGCCCCGGGCGCTGGCCACCGTCGACATGGCGACCGGCGACGAGGCCGTCGCGATCCACCAGCGCTCGGACGTGTGCGCGGTGCCGGCCGCCGGGGTCGTCGTCGAGACGATGGTGGCGCTGGTGTTGGCCCGCGCGGCGCTGGAGAAGTTCGGCGGCGACTCGCTGGCCGAAACCCGCCGCAACATCGAGTCCTACCGGCGCGCGGTCGCCGACCGGGAAGCGCCGGCCGCGCGCGGTACCGCGTGATGGCGCCCAAGGCGGTGCTCGTCGGGCTGCCCGGCTCGGGCAAGTCCACCATCGGGCGGCGGCTGGCCAAGGCCCTCGGCGTCGGCCTGCTCGACACCGACGCCGCCATCGAGCAGCGCACCGGCCGCACCATCGCCGACATCTTCGCCGCCGACGGGGAGCCGGAGTTCCGCCGCATCGAGGAGGAGGTGGTGCGCGCGGCCCTGGCGGAGCACGACGGCGTCGTCTCGCTCGGCGGCGGCGCCGTCACCACCGCCGGCGTGCGCGACGCGCTGGCCGGCCACACCGTCGTCTACCTGGAGATCGGCGCCCGCGAGGGGGTGCGGCGCACCGGCGGCGGCGCCGTGCGGCCCCTGCTGGCCGGGCCCGACCGCGCCGAGAAGTACCGCGCCCTGCTGACCGAGCGGGCCCCACTGTACCGGCGTGTCGCGACCATCCGGGTCGACACCAACCGCCGCAACCCCGGGGCGGTGGTCCGCCAGATCGTGTCGCGTCTGCAGGCGCCCAGCGAGGCCGCCCGGTGACCGACGACAGCGGACCCGTCACCGTGCACGTGGCCGTCGACGAGCCGTACCCGGTGATCATCGGCACCGGGCTGACCGGCGAGCTGGAACGCGTGCTGGCCGGCCGGCACCGGGTCGCGATCCTGCATCAACCGGTGCTGGCCGACACCGCCGAGGCCATCCGAAACGGGTTGGCCGACAAGGGGATTGACGCGCACCGCATCGAGATCCCGGACGCCGAGGCCGGCAAGGACCTGCCCGTGGTGGGGTTCATCTGGGAAGTGCTGGGCCGCATCGGAATCGGCCGCAAGGACGCCCTGGTCAGCCTCGGCGGCGGCGCGGCCACCGACGTCGCCGGCTTCGCGGCGGCCACCTGGCTGCGCGGCGTCGACATCGTCCACGTGCCCACCACCCTGCTCGGCATGGTCGACGCGGCCGTCGGCGGCAAGACCGGCATCAACACCGAGGCGGGCAAGAACCTGGTCGGGGCGTTTCACCAGCCGCTGGCGGTCCTCGTCGACCTGGCGACGCTGAAAACCCTGCCGCGCAACGAACTCGTCGCCGGCATGGCCGAGGTGGTCAAGGCGGGGTTCATCGCCGACCCGGTGATCCTGGACCTCATCGAGGCCGACCCGCAGGCCGCGCTGGACCCGCAGGGGAAGGTGCTGCCGGAGCTGATCCGGCGCGCGATCGCGGTCAAGGCCGAGGTCGTGGCCGCCGACGAGAGGGAGTCGGAGCTGCGCGAAATCCTGAACTACGGCCACACGTTGGGGCACGCCATCGAGCGCCGGGAGCGCTACCGCTGGCGGCACGGCGCCGCGGTGTCGGTGGGCCTGGTGTTCGCCGCCGAGCTGGCCCGGCTCGCCGGCCGGCTAGACGACGCTACCGCGGCGCGCCACCGCGCCATCCTCACCTCGCTCGGCCTGCCGGTCAGCTACGACGCCGACGCGCTGCCGCAGTTGCTGGAATACATGGCCGGCGACAAGAAGACCCGCGCCGGCGTGCTGCGGTTCGTCGTCCTGGACGGGCTCGCAAAGCCGGGCCGGCTGACCGGACCGGACCCCGCGCTACTGGCGGCGGCCTACGCGGCGGTGGCCCATGAGTAAGACCGTGCAGGTCATCAACGGCCCCAACCTGGGCCGGCTGGGCAGGCGCGAGCCCGACGTCTACGGGGACACCACGCACGACCAGCTGGCCGCGCTGATCGAACGCGAGGCCACCGCGCTCGGGCTCAAAGCGGTTGTGCGGCAAAGCGATAACGAGGCGCAGCTGCTGGACTGGATCCATGCGGCCGCCGACTCCGGCGAGCCGGTGATCCTCAACGCCGGCGGCCTGACCCACACGTCGGTGGCGCTGCGCGACGCGTGCGCCGAGCTGAGCGCGCCCCTGATCGAAGTGCACATCTCCAATGTGCATGCGCGCGAGGAGTTCCGGCGCCACTCCTACATCAGCCCGGTCGCGACCGGCGTGATCGTGGGGCTGGGAATCCAGGGCTACCTGCTGGCCCTGCGCTACCTGGCCGGCTAGCCCTTTTCCGGCTCCTCGCCCGGCTTGCCGTGCCTGGCGTCGTCGGTGCGGATCACCTCGGTCTTGGCGTCGTCGCCGGCGGTCGGGATGGCTTCGGTACGCGTCTCCCGCCCGGCGGTCGGGATGGTTTCCGTCGGCGCATCGCGTTCCGCGGTCGCGACCGAACCGGTGCGCTCCTCGGCCCGTGCCCCCGCGGCCGTCTGCGCGGGGATCTCGCCGGTGGGCGTCTCGTCGCCGCGGACGGCGGAGAAGACGTCGGTGTCGGCGCGCTCGTCGTCCGCGCCGCGCGGGCGGGGCGGCGGGTTGCGGTCGACGCGCCAGCGGCCCACCGCCACCCCGATGATCCCGGGCACGAAGACGAGCAGCGCGGTGAACGCCGCGAACGTCGTCACCTCGTTGATCAGCCCCCCGGTGTACAGGCCCTGGTAGAACAGCGCGATGAGCCAGCACACCGCGCCGCTGACGATGCCCGCGAACAGGCCGGCCAGCAGCCAGGTCATCGCCAGGTCCTGGCGGCGGTCCGGGTCCGGCTGCGCCTTGGCGTCGGCCCGGCCGTCCAGCACGCCCCAGATCACGACGCCGATCACGTACAAGATCAGCAGCACGACGCTGATCAGTCCCGCCTGCGTCTGCCACGCGTTGATGAGCGCACCTTGGAGCAGTCGAAGTACCACCATGGCCGCGGCGAACACCAATCCGCGCAGCATCCACGTCCTCATGGAGGAAAAGCGTAGCGAGTACCGTCAAGGGTCGTGACACATTCCCAGCGTCGAGACAATCTGAGAGCGCAAATCGGGGCCGCCGGCCTGGACGCGATGCTGATCACGGACCTGATCAACGTTCGCTACCTGTCGGGTTTCTCCGGGTCGAACGGCGCGTTGCTGGTTTTTGCCGACGAGCGCGGCCCCGTGCTGGCCACCGATGGCCGCTACCGGACGCAGGCGGCCGAGCAGGCACCCGATCTGGAGGTCGCCATCGAGCGGGCCGTCGGGCGCTACCTGGTCGGCCGGGCCGCCGAGGCGGCGGTCGGCAAGCTGGGCTTCGAGAGCAACGTGGTGACCGTCGACGGCTTCGACGCGCTGACCGGCGAGCTGGCCGAGCGCGGCGCGAACACCGAGCTGGTGCGGGCCGCGGGGACGGTCGAGGCGCTGCGCGAGGTCAAGGACGCCGGCGAGGTGGCGCTGCTGCGGCTGGCCTGCGAGGCGGCCGACGCCGCGCTGGCCGACCTGGTGGAGCGCGGCGGCCTGCGGCCCGGCCGGACCGAACGCGAGGTCAGCCGCGAGCTGGAGTCGCTGATGCTCGACCACGGCGCGGACGCGATCTCGTTCGACACCATCGTGGCCGCCGGGCCGAACTCCGCCATCCCGCACCACCGCCCGACCGACGCGGTGCTGGCCGACGGCGACTTCGTCAAGATCGACTTCGGCGCCCTGGTCGCGGGCTACCACTCCGACATGACCCGCACATTCGTGCTGGGCAGGGCCGCCGAGTGGCAGCTGGAGATCTATCAGCTGGTCGCCGAGGCGCAGCGG
Source organism: Mycobacterium sp. E2699 (assembly GCF_001666745.1). NCBI lineage: Bacteria > Bacillati > Actinomycetota > Actinomycetes > Mycobacteriales > Mycobacteriaceae > Mycobacterium > Mycobacterium sp. E2699. The sequence continues at coordinate 4,928 of NZ_LZJH01000090.1, forward strand.
GCCGGCCGGGAGGCGCTGGAGCCCGGCGCCGACCTGCGCGACGTGGACGCCGCCGCCCGCCGGCTGATCGCCGACGCCGGCTACGGCGAGCAGTTCGGCCACGGTCTGGGGCACGGGGTGGGCCTGCAGATCCACGAAGCCCCGGGAATAGGGGCCACGTCGGCCGGAAAGCTGCTCGCCGGCTCCGTGGTCACCGTGGAACCCGGCGTCTACCTGCCCGGCCGCGGCGGTGTCCGCATCGAGGACACGCTGTTCGTGGCGGACGGCCGGCTCCCCGAACTGCTGACCCGATACCCGAAGGAGCTGGCCATTCTGACTTGACGGCGGATCCCGGGCCCCCGCCGGTGCTGAGGCGCACTGCGAATGCCCAAAAGTTAGCTTCCTGTTCAGTCGCGTCCGCGTAGCCGCGCGCTATGCTCACCGGATGAACGGGCCGACATGTTGAACCTGATCGCGACACCGGAATTAATCTCAAGTGCCGCAACCGATTTGGGCACTATCGGCGCGAACCTCAGCGCGGCGCACACGGCGGCGGCCGCCCCGACCCTTGCGTTGAACCCGGCCGCCGCCGACGAGGTCTCGGTCACCGTCGCGCACCTCTTCTCCCGGCATGCCCAGGAATATCAGGGGTGGGCCGGGCAGGCGGCGGCGTTTCAGGAACAGTTCGTCCAGCACCTGAGCGCGGGCGCCGGCTCGTATGCTTCCGCCGAGGCGGGCAACGCCGCGGCGCTGCAGCCCCTGGCCGCGAGCGCGGGCCCGATCGCCAACGTCATCGCCACCGTGGGGGGCGAGATTCAGAGTTTCCTCGACAACGCCCTCGCTTCATTCACCCAGTTGCTCAGTTCGTTGTCGGGCTTCTTGCTTCCGCTGATCCGCGAGGCGATCGCCTTGTCGGCCGCGTTGTTTTTCGTCTTCGTTCTTCCCACGATAGAAATCGCGCTCAATATTCTTGTGGCCCTCTAGGGAGGGCGGACGCGAGGCCGTCGGCGGCCGCGGCACGGGTAATCTCTACGGGGTGCCCAGGTCTGGGCAGGCAATCCCGGTTCCGGTGGAACCGGCCATCCCGTAGGAGATACACCGACCGTGGCAAGTACTGCCGACTTCAAGAACGGACTGGTGCTGGTCATCGACGGCCAGCTGTGGCAGATCGTCGAATTCCAGCACGTCAAACCCGGCAAGGGGCCGGCTTTCGTGCGCACCAAGCTCAAGAACGTCGTGTCGGGCAAGGTGGTCGACAAGACCTACAACGCGGGCGTCAAGGTCGAGACCGCCACGGTCGACCGCCGCGACACCACCTACCTGTACCGGGACGGCTCGGACTTCGTCTTCATGGACAGCCAGGACTACGAGCAGCACCACCTGCCGGAGTCCCTGGTCGGCGACGCCTCGCGGTTCCTGCTGGAGAGCCTGCCGGTGCAGGTGGCGTTCCACAACGGCGCGCCGCTGTACATCGAGCTGCCGGTGTCCGTCGAGCTGGAGGTCACCCACACCGAGCCGGGCCTGCAGGGCGACCGGTCGAGCGCCGGCACCAAGCCCGCCACGCTGGAGACCGGCGCGGAGATCCAGGTGCCGCTGTTCATCAACACCGGGGACAAGCTGAAGGTGGACACCCGGGACGGCAGCTACCTGGGCCGCGTCAACGCGTGAGCCGGGCCGCCAAGGGACGACATCAGGCGCGCAAGCGCGCCGTCGACCTGCTGTTCGAGGCGGAGGCCCGCGGCCTGAGCCCCGCGGAGGTGGTCGACGTGCGCGCCGCCCTGGCCGACGCGAACCAGGACGTCGCGCCGCTGCACCCGTACACGGCCGCGGCGGCCCGGGGGGTCAGCGAGCACGCCGCCCACATCGACGACCTGATCAGCTCGCACCTGCAGGGCTGGGCGCTGGACCGGCTGCCCGCGGTGGACCGGGCCGTCCTGCGGGTCGCGGTGTGGGAGCTGCTCTACGCCGACGACGTCCCGGAGCCGGTCGCCGTCGACGAGGCCGTGCAGCTGGCCAAGGAGCTGTCCACCGACGAGTCACCGGGCTTCGTGAACGGCGTGCTGGGCCAGGTGATGCTGGTGACGCCGCAGATCCGGGCGGCCGCCCGCGCGGTCCGCGACGAGTCATGACGCGGCTGGAGCTGCGCGTCGCCGTCGCCGCGTTCCTGGCGGCGACGGTGGTGCTGGGTGCCGTGGTGTGCGCCGCCTACGGGTGGACCATCGCCGCGTCGGCGCTGGCGATCTACGCGCTGGGCGTGGGCGCCTGGCTGTACCACTCGATCGAACGGCTGATCGTGGCCCGCCGCATCAGCACCGTCCGCTCGGCGGCCAGGCCGCTGCAGCCGCTGCTGCCGGTGATGGCCGCCATCATGGGCCTGACGCAGGCGGTGGTGCGGTCACTGACCGACGTCACCGAGCTGCCGGCCCGCAGCTGGGAGCTGCCGGTGCTGCGCTGGATGGACGCGACGCGGCCGAATCGGCGAACTCTGAACGGCGACGACGGAGGGGACGAGCGGGCACAATAGTCCAGATGGATCGAGACAGCGCCCGTCCGCGCCGGCTTCGTGTGTCGGCGCTGGCGGCAGTGGCCAACCCGTCCTACACGCGCCTGGACACGTGGAACCTGCTCGACGACGCCTGCCGTCACCTCGGCGAGGTCAGTCGCGCCGGGCTGGACATCGAACACGATGTGTGTCGGGTGCGGCGGCTGATGGATCGGCTCCGCGCTTACGAGCGGTACTGGCTATACCCGGGCGCAGCGAATCTGGCGAAGTTCCGCGGTCTCCTCGACAAGCTCTTGCCGTTGCGGCTGGCAGAGGAGGTGTCGCTGGCCGTGCGGCTGCTTAGTGAGTATGGCGACCGCGCAGGGCTTTTCGACACCTCGGCGCCGCTGGCCGAGCAGGAGCTGGTGGCGCAGGCCAAGCGGCAGCAGTTCTACACGGTGCTGCTCGCCGACGACGCCCCGGAGAACGCGCCCGACAGCCTGGCCGAGTGCCTGCGCGCCCTGCGCGACCCGTCCGACGGCGTGCAATACGAGCTGCTGGTGGTTCCCAGCATCGAGGACGCCATCACCGCGGTCGCGCTGAACGGAGAGATTCAGGCGGCGATCATCCGCCACGACCTGCCGCTGCGGTCGCGCGACCGGGTGCCGCTGATGAACACGCTGCTCGGTGCCGCCGAACACGACGACGTGCTGGCGACGGACCACCAGGACTGGGTGGAATGCGCCGAATGGATGCGGGAGCTGCGGCCACACATCGACCTCTACCTGCTCACCGACGAGTCGATCGCGGCGGAGACCGAGGACGAACCCGACGTCTACGACCGCACGTTCTACCGGCTCAACGACGTCACCGACCTGAACAGCACCGTCCTGGCGGGCCTGCGAAACCGTTTCGGCACACCGTTTTTCGACGCCCTGTGCGCCTACGCGGCGGCCCCGGTCGGCCAGTTCCACGCGCTGCCCGTCGCGCGCGGCGCCAGCATCTTCAACTCCAAGTCCCTGCAGGACATGGGCGAGTTCTACGGCCGCAACATCTTCATGGCCGAGACGTCGACCACCTCCGGCGGGCTGGACTCGCTGCTGGACCCGCACGGCAACATCAAAAAGGCGATGGACAAGGCGGCCGTGACCTGGAACGCCAGGCGCACGTATTTCGTCACCAACGGCACGTCGACGGCCAACAAGATCGTCGTGCAGGCCCTGACCCGCCCGGGCGACATCGTCCTCATCGACCGCAACTGCCACAAGTCACACCACTACGGCCTGGTGCTCGCCGGGGCCTACCCGCTGTACCTGGACGCCTACCCGCTGCCCGAGTATGCGATCTACGGGGCCGTGCCGCTGCGCACGATCAAGCAGGCGCTGCTGGACCTCGAGGCCGCCGGCCAGCTGGACCGGGTGCGCATGCTGCTGCTGACCAACTGCACCTTCGACGGCGTCGTCTACAACCCTCGGCAGGTGATGGAGGAGGTGCTGGCGATCAAGCCCGACATCTGTTTCCTGTGGGACGAGGCGTGGTACGCGTTCGCCACCGCGGTGCCGTGGGCGCGGCAGCGCACCGCGATGGTGTCCGCCGATCGCCTCGAGCAGATGCTGGCGTCACCGGAATACGCCGCGGAATACCGCGATTGGGTGGCATCCATGGAAGGGGTGGACCGGTCCGAGTGGGTCGAGCGGCGGCTGCTTCCCGACCCCGCCCGGGCGCGGGTGCGGGTGTATGCGACGCACTCCACGCACAAGTCGCTCTCGGCGTTCCGGCAGGCGTCGATGGTCCACGTCCGCGACCAGGATTTCCGGGCTCTGACCCGCGACGCGTTCGCCGAAGCATTTCTGACCCACACCTCGACCTCACCCAACCAGCAGCTGCTGGCGTCGCTGGACCTGGCGCGCCGCCAGGTCGACATCGAGGGCTTCGAGCTGGTCCGCAACACGTACAACATGGCGCTGGTGTTCCGGCACCGGGTCCGCAAGGACCGGCTGATCGGCAAGTGGTTCCGCATCCTCGACGAGTCCGACCTGGTGCCCGACGAATTCCGCGCCTCGTCGGTCAGCTCCTACCGCCAGGTCCGCCAGGGCGCGCTGGCCGAGTGGAACGAGGCGTGGCGCTCCGACCAGTTCGTGCTCGACGCCACGCGGGTCACCCTGTTCATCGGTAAGACCGGAATGAACGGCTACGACTTCCGCGAGAAGATCCTGATGGACCGCTTCGGTATTCAGATCAACAAGACCTCCATCAACAGCGTGTTGCTGATCTTCACCATCGGGGTCACCTGGTCGAGCGTGCACTACCTGCTCGACGTGCTGCGCCGCATCGCCACCGACTTCGAGCGCACCGAAAGCATCAGCGGCAAGGAGGATCGCGCCCTGCAACGGCGCCGGGTCGAGGAGATCACCGAGGACCTGCCGCACCTGCCCGACTTCAGCGAATTCGACGTCGCCTTCCGCACGGTCGACGCGTGCAAGTTCGGCGACATGCGGTCGGCCTTCTACGCCGGATACGAGGAGTCCGACCGCGAGCACGTCCTGATCGGCATGGCCGGGCGGCGGCTCGCCGAGGGCAGGACGCTGGTGTCCACCACGTTCGTGGTGCCCTACCCGCCCGGTTTCCCGGTGCTGGTCCCAGGCCAGGTGGTGAGCAAGGAGATCGTCTACTTCCTGGCCCAGCTGGACGTCAAGGAGATCCACGGGTACAACCCCGACCTCGGGCTGTCGGTCTTCACCGATGCCGCGCTGGCGCGGATGGAGGCCCAGCGCAACGCGGCTACGGCCGCGGTCGGCTCGGCGTTCCCGGCCTTCGAGCTGCCGGCCGACGCTTCGGCGCTCAACGGCGACGCCGCGCAGCCGGCCGCCGAACGCGCCTGACGGCGCTATCCGGTGACGGCGGGGAAGTCCGACAGGCCCTGCCGGATTCCGCGGGCGATCGCGTCCTTCTTGACGGGGCTTGCGGTCGGCGCCGCCTGCTGGCAGCTGCAGCTCAGCGTGCTGAACACGCTGGGGTCCGCGGCCGCCGACGCCGATGCGACGACGCCGGCGCCGACGGCGGCGGCCAGTGCGATCAGGATTTTGGTGGTCAAATTCGGCAAGCTGGGTATCACGGCGTCTCCTCGGCGCGGCTCGGCGCATCTTCGGCGTCGATCACCGTCGGCCACGCCGGCTCGGGACTGATGCCGACGACGCAGTCGTCGGATTGATGAAGGCTGCTGATCAGCAGCGCCTGGCAGTTGTCGGCGCCGTCGCGATGACAGGCGTAGAGGTAGCTGCCGGAGACCCGCCGGTCGATGTGCGCGGGCGCCAGGTACAGCGCGGCGTTCTCCATCCAGCCCATCGTGGAATCCTCGACGGCGATGGGCAGTTCGCCCGGAAGATCGGCGAGTACGCGACGCAATTCCTCGACGTTCATGGCGCCCCCAAGGCTAGGAGCGGGTCGCTGAGAAGCCGCTGAGAAACCCGCTGACCTGCGCGGTTTCCCGGCCCGCCCGCGGCTTGGAAGAATCGGGGACGTGCGGTGGTCTGCCGTGTGGCCGGTTCGGCGAAGCTTGGGCATCTCCGCTCGCTCGGCCGCGGTGTCCGCGGTCGTCGTCCTGCTGGCGCTGACGCTCGCCGGCGCGGGGCTGGACGCGCTGCTGTACCGGACGTTGCTGGGCGGCGTCGACGACGCCGCCGCGGGCCGGGTCCGCAGCCTCGCGGCGGCCCTGCGGTCGGGCACCGTCGACGACATCGACAGCGCGTTGCTGACCACCGGCCAGCGCATCGTCGCGATCCAGGTGATCGGCCCCGACGGCAGGGTGCTGCTGCGGTCCGGCTCCGCGCCGAAAACACCGCTGGTGCCCCCGGGCCAGTTCGACTTTCGGTTGCGCAGCGCCCTGCCCGACGACGCGGTGGCGGGCGACGACATGCGGGTCAGCGGTCAACGGGTCGCGACCCCGTCCGGTGACTACACGGTGATCGTCGGAGGGGGCAGCGAGGCGGTCGAGGCGACCGCGTGGGCCGTCGCGCTGCTGCTGGCGTGCGGCGCGCCGATCGTCGTCGGGGTGGCGGCGGGCGCGAGCTACTGGCTCGTCCGCCGCTCGCTGAACTCGGTGGACGCGATCCGCAGCCGGGTGGCCGAAATCTCCACCTCCGACCTGGCCGAAAGGGTTCCGGTGCCCAACAGCCGCGACGAGATCGCGGCCCTGGCGGTCACCATGAACGAGATGCTGTCCCGCCTGGAAGCCGGCCACCGCGCGCAACAACGGTTCCTCGGCGACGCCTCCCACGAACTGCGCAGCCCGCTGGCCACCATCATCTCCGGGCTCGAGGTCGGTGAGGCGCACCCCGAACTGCTCAACGCGGAGCTGACCGTCGACACCCTGCTGCCCGAGGCGCACCGCATGCGCACGCTCATCGAGGATCTGTTCCTGCTGGCCCAGGCGGACGAACGAAACCTGTTGCGGCACAAGGAGGAGATGGCCCTCGATGACCTTGCCGAGGTCGAGGCCGCCCGCGCGCGGCGGGCGACGGGGTGCGCGGTCCACACCGACATTCGCCCGGCGCGGCTGACCGGCGACCCGGCCGCCGTGTCCCGGATGATCCGCAACCTGGTGGACAACGCCGTCCGCCACGCCAACTCGAGCGTCGCGATCGAGGTCGGCAGCAGAAACGGAACCGCCACGCTCACCGTCAGCGACGACGGCCCCGGCATCGCCCCGGCCGAACGGACCCGCGTGTTCGAGCGCTTCGTGCGCCTGGACGCCGACCGCTCGCGCAGCGGCGGCGGCGGGGCCGGCCTGGGCCTGGCGATCGTCGCGGAGATCGTCGCCGCGCACGGCGGCACCATCACCATCGACGACCGGCCCGGCGGCGGAACCAGGATGATCGTGCAGCTCCCTCAGCACAACAGCCGGTAGCCGACGCCCCGGACCGTCTCGATGGTGTTGGTGCCGAACGGGACGTCGATCTTGCGGCGCACGTATCCCACATACACCTCGACGACGTTGTCCGGGCCCTGATGGTGCTCGTCCCACACGTTGCGCAGGATCTCGGCCTTCGTCACCACCACGTCCTTGTTCCGCATGAGGAACTCGAGCACCCCGTACTCGCGGGGGGTCAGCGCGATCGGGGTCGAGCCGCGCTGGACGGTGTGCCGGGCGGGATCGAGCAACAGCGATCCGGCCGTCAGCACCGCCGGGCGCTCGGGGGCGCCGCGCCGCACCAGCGCCCGCAGGCGCGCCACCAGCACGCGGAACGAAAACGGTTTGGTCAGATAGTCATCCGCCCCGAGGTCGAACGCATCGGTCTCGTCGAACTCGCCGTCTTTGGCGGTCAGCATCAGCACCGGCGTCCACACTTCCCGCGCCCGCATCCGGCGCAGCACCTCGTATCCGTTGTGGCCGGGCAACATGATGTCGAGGACCACGACGTCGAAGCCGTTCTCCGTCGCCAGCTGCAGGCCCTCGATGCCGGTGCCGGCGGTCACCACGGCGAAGCCCTCGGCCTTCAGCCCCATGGCCAGCGTCGCGGACAGTCGCGGCTCGTCCTCGACGATCAGGACTCGCATATCGTCACGCTACGTCGTGCGCGGCCTCCGCCTGGCCCGGGTGACGTCCGGGGCGCTGCGGCAGGACGATGAGCAGCGCCACGATGATCGCCGCGATGACCGCCGAGGCCAGCGGGCGGCTCAGGGCCAGGCCGCCGTCGGCGACGGGCTTGTCGAGGAAGTCGCCCACCGTCGCGCCCAGCGGGCGCGTCAGGATGAACGCGACCCAGAACAGGGTGACCCGCGACACCGGCGTCCAGAAATACAGGGCCACGACGACGGCCAGCGCCGCGGTGAACACCAGCGCGCCGCGTTCGTAGCCGAATCCGCGGGTATCGGCGAGCCAATCGCCCAGCGCGGTGCCCAGCGTCTGCGAGAACGTGATCGTCGCCCAGTAGAACGCCTCCACCCGGGGCGTCGACACGGTGTTCACCGACACCGTTCCCTCCGACCAGCGCCACAGCCCCAACGTGGCCAGCAGGCAGGCGAGCAGCAGCAGCGAACCGCCCGTGTATCCGATCCCCAGCTGCCGGTCGGCGAAATCGGCCAGCGTGGTGCCGAACGTCGTGGAGGCCACGATCGTCGCCCAGTACAGGGCCGCGTGGAAACGCTTGGCCAGGATCTGCGCGGCGACCAGCACTATCAGCGCGACGCCGAACAGCGCGACGCCGGCCAGGTAACCCCAATTCAGTGTCATCGTGACGGTGTCGCCGCCCGTCTCGCCCAGCGTCGTCGCCAGCACCTTGATCACCCAAAAGCCCAGCGTGACCGCCGGCACTTTGGTCAAGGCATGTTTCGCAACGTCATTCACAGGTATCGATCTTCCGGTGTCGTTGCTGTCCATGTCTACGGCAGCCCCGCTGAGAAATCGCTGAGATCGTCGCTGGGAGGCCGTTAAGCGTTGGCTGTGAACTCCGCTCATCGGCGGTTGCCCAGAAGTGGCACGCGCTCAACACGTTTCGCACGTCACGCCACGTCACGCCGATGACCGGATCTGATCGCCGTCTCGCAAATGCCTGAGATTTCAATAAGTTAAGCCGTTTTTGCGGTGCCACCATGTATGGATGTCGATGGAAACGGACCGCACGTTCGAACTCGGCGCGGGGGCGCGGTGGGCGATCATGGCCATCTCGTTGGGGGTGACGGCAAGCTCGTTCCTGTTCATCAATGGCGTTGCCTTCCTTATCCCTTCGCTGCAGGGTCGTGGCATCCCGCTGGCCGAGGCCGCGCTGCTGGCGTCCATGCCCAGTTGGGGCATGGTGGTCACGCTGGTGCTGTGGGGTTATGTGCTGGACCACGTCGGCGAGCGGATCGTGCTCACCGCGGGCTCGGCACTCACCGCGGCCGCGGCTTACGCTGCGGCGTCGGCCCATTCGCTGCCGATGACCGGCGTCTTTCTCTTCATGGGCGGGATGTCCGCGGCGAGTTGCAACACGGCCGGCGGGCGGCTGGTGTCCGCCTGGTTCCCCGCGCGGCAACGCGGGCTGGCGATGGGAATCCGCCAGACCGCGCAGCCGCTGGGAATCGCTTTGGGCGCGTTGATGATTCCCGAACTCTCCGAACGCGGCCCGCACCGCGCGCTGATGTTCCTCGCGGCGATGTGCACGCTGGCGGCGGTGGCCAGCGCGATCGGGATCGTCGATCCGCCCCGCAAACCCCGCGCGGCGGCCGCCCGCGCGGAACTCGCCAGCCCGTATCGCGGTTCGTTGGTGCTGTGGCGGATCCACGCGGTGGCCGGCCTGCTGATGATGCCCCAGACCGTGACCGTCACCTTCATGCTCGTGTGGCTGATCAACCGGCACGGCTGGTCGGTGGCGGCCGCGGGCGCCGTGGTCACGCTCACCCAACTGCTCGGCGCGGTGGGGCGAATCGCGGTGGGCCGCTGGTCCGACCGCGTGGGCTTGCGGATGCGTCCGGTGCGCACCATCGCGATCGCCGCCGCGCTGGCCCTGTTCCTGCTCGCCGTCACCGACGGCACCGGTTCGGGCTACGACGTGTTGCTCATGATCGCCGTGTCGGTGCTCGCGGTGCTCGACAACGGGCTGGAGGCCACCGCGATCACCGAGGTCGCCGGGCCCTACTGGAGCGGGCGCGCGCTGGGGCTGCAGAACACCACCCAGCGGCTGACGGCCGCCGCCGGGCCGCCGCTGTTCGGCGCGCTGATCATGGCGGCCCACTACCCGGCGGCCTGGGCGCTGTGCGCGCTGTTCCCGTTGGCGGCGGTGCCGCTGGTGCCGGCCGACCCCGAGCATTCGGCTCAGCCGGATCGCAAAGACGAATCTCTCGTCGGGGTGGCGCAATAGCGCTAGGGGCGCGGGTTTTTGCTGGTCGGCCCGCAAGGGTGCCCGGCGCAATACCCTGACCTGCCCCGACGGCCCCGGCTCGGCCGCCCGGAGGGGGCCGGTGAGCCGCGTTAGCGTGACGGCGTGGCGCACCCGATACCGATTCACGGGCCGCGGGCCGACCGGGCCCGCCGTGTCGCCGACGTGCTACGCCACCAGATCCACGCCGGCGCCTACCCCGACGGGCTGCCGGACGAACGCGAGTTGGCCACCGAATTCTCGGTGTCGCGCAACACCGTTCGCGAGGCCCTCGGCGTCCTGAAACACGAGGGGTTGATCGACCGCGGGCCCAAGGTGGGCACCCACGTCGCCCAGCGCAAGTACCCGCACGGACTCGACGCGCTGCTGGGGCTGAAGGAAACCTTCAAGGACCTCGGCGAAGTGCGCAACGAGGTGCGCGCCGCCATGTCGGTGACCGCCCCGCCCTCGGTCGCCCGCCGACTGCGGCTGCAACCGGGGGAGCCGGCGGTGTTCGTGGAGCGCCTGCGCTACCTGGGCGACCTGCCGCTCAGCCTCGACCTCACCTATCTGGTCCCGGATATCGGCAGCCAGATCCTGGACCAAGCGTTGGAGAACTCCCTGGAAAAGGAAGACATCTTCGCGCTCATCGAACAGGTGAGCGGGCGGCCGCTGGGCTCGGCGGCGCTGGCGCTGGAGGCCATCCCCGCCGACGCGCACTCCGCGGCCACTTTGCAGGTGCCCGACGGGGCGGCGCTGCTCATGCTGGAGCGGCTCACCAGCCTCGACGACGGCAGGCCCGTCGACCTGGAATACATCCGGATGCGCGGCGATCGAATCACCATGCGCGGGAGCCTGATAAGGAGCAAGCCATGACGCTCGTCAACAACCGCGCCGATGTGCCGGTCACCATCGACGAGTCGCTGTGCATCGACGGTTGCACGCTCTGTGTCGAGGTCTGCCCGCTGGATGCGCTGGCCATCAACCCGGACACCGGCAAGGCCTTCATGCATGTCGACGAGTGCTGGTACTGCGGGCCGTGCGCGGCCCGCTGTCCCACCGGCGCCGTCACCGTCAACATGCCGTATCTCTTGCGCTGAAACACAAAGGCCCACAATGAAAAAGCACGTCCCCCGGCTGCTTTCGGTCCTCGTCCTCGTCGTCGCGACGGTGTCCGGCTGCTCGCTCGAGTCCCTGTCCCAGTCCTCCGGCGTGGTCAACGTCGTGGTCGGCTACCAGTCCAAGACCATCAACACCGTCACGGCCGGCACGCTGCTGCGCGCGCAGGGCTACCTGGAGCGCCGGCTGGCCGACATCACCACCCGCACGGGGACCAGGTACGCGGTGCGCTGGCAGGACTACGACACCGGCGCCCCGATCACCGCGCAGATGCTCGCCGAGAAGATCGACATCGGCTCGATGGGCGACTACCCGATGCTGATCAACGGATCCAAGACGCAGGCGAACCCGCTGGCGCGCACCGAGATGGTGTCGATCACCGGCTACAACCCCAAAGGTGCGCTGAACATGGTTGTCGTGGCGCCGGATTCGCCGGCGACCACGTTGGCCGACCTGGCCGGTGCGAGGGTGTCGGCCAGCGTCGGCTCGGCCGGCCACGGCACGCTGGTGCGCGCCCTGAGCAAGGGCGGTGTCGCCGGCGTGGAGGTGCTGAACCAGCAGCCGCAGGTCGGCGCCTCCGCGCTGGAATCCGGTCAGGTGCAGGGCCTTTCGCAATTCGTCGCCTGGCCCGGGCTGCTGGTCTACCAGGGCAAGGCCAAGTTGCTCTACGACGGCGCCGAGCTGAACCTGCCCACCCTGCACGGCGTGGTGGTGCGGCGCAACTATGCGGCGGCGCACCCGGAGGTGCTCGGCGCCTTCCTGCAGGCGCAGCTGGACGCCACCGATTTCCTCAACGAACGGCCGCTGGAGGCCGCCCGCATCGTCGCCCAGGCGAGCGGGCTGCCGCAGGAGGTGGTGTACCTCTACAACGGACCCGGCGGCACGTCGTTCGACGCCACGCTGAAGCCGTCGCTGATCGATGCGCTGAAAAGCGATGTGCCCTACCTGAAATCGATCGGCGACTTCGCCGACCTCGACGTCGCAAAGTTCGCCGTCGACGAGCCGCTGCGCGCCGTGTTCGCCGCCCGCGGGCTGGACTACGACGCGGTGCGGGCGCGCGCCGCCAACCCGTCGACCCTGCGCGGTGACCCGGCTCTGGCGAGCGAGCTGTGGCTGGACGGCTCGGACGCGACGCAGACGATCGCGGATCCCACCGGCCTGCTGCAGGCGATCCGGGACGCGACCGCCCGCGGCGCCAGGGTCCGGGCGGCCTACGTCCCGGACGCCGAGCTGGGCACCCGGTGGTTCGCCGACAAGGCCGTCTGGGTGCGCGACGGGCAGGCGTATCACCCGTTCGCCACGGTGGCGGGCGCTCGTCGTTACGTCGCCGCACATCAAGGCAGCGTCGCCGTGGATTACCAACAAGCACTGGGAGGTTCGGTATGACCGCCGAGTTGAGCGAACTGGTTGCCGGGCCCGGCCTGCCCGCGCCCGCCACGGTGCCGGGGGCCGCCCCGCGACGACCGGTGTCGCCGTGGCGATCGCGGGTCGTGCGGCTGGTGTCGGTGGCCGCCGCCGTCGGACTGTGGCAGCTACTCACCGCCGGCAAGGTGCGGCTGCTGCTGCGATTCGACACGCTGCCCACCGTCACGCAGATCGTGCACGCGCTGCAGCGGCGGCTGGGCGCCTACGACTACTGGCTCGACCTGGCTCAGTCATTGCTGCGCATCCTCACCGGCTTCGGGCTGGCCGCGGTGGTCGGCGTGGCGACCGGTGTGCTGCTGGGCCGCTCGCGGGTGTTCGCCGACGTGCTCGGCCCGCTGACCGAGCTGGCCAGACCCGTCCCCGCGATCGCGCTGGTGCCGGTGGCGATCCTGTTGTTCCCCACCGACGAGGCCGGCATCGTGTTCATCACCTTCCTGGCGGCCTACTTCCCGATCATGGTCAGCACCCGGCACGCGGTGCGCGCGCTGCCCACGCTGTGGGAGGACTCGGTGCGCACCCTGGGCGGCGGCCGGTGGGCAGTGCTGAGCCAGGTGGTGCTGCCCGGCATCCTGCCCGGGGTGTTCGGCGGGCTGTCGGTCGGCATGGGGGTGGCGTGGATCTGCGTGATCTCCGCCGAGATGATCTCGGGCCGTCTCGGCGTCGGCTACCGCACCTGGCAGGACTACACCGTGCTGGCGTACCCCAAGGTATTCGTCGGCATCATCACCATCGGCGTGCTGGGGCTCGTGACGTCGGCGGCCGTCGAGCTGGTGGGCCGCCGCGTGACCCGGTGGCTGCCGCGCGCGGAGGAGAACCAGCGATGACCGTCGGAATGAGCCTCGAACTGGACCGGGTTCGCCTGTCCTACACCGGAAAACCCGTGATCGACGGGCTGAGCCTGGCCGTGCGGCCGGGAGAGATCCTGGTGCTCACCGGGCCGTCGGGCTGCGGCAAGTCCACGGTGCTGCGGGCCCTGGCAGGCCTGCTGTCGCCCGACGACGGCCGGGTGCTGGCCGACGGCCTGCCGGTGACCACCACCTCCGGCGACCGCGGCATGGTGTTCCAGGACAACGCGCTGCTGCCGTGGCGCACGGTGCGGTCCAACATCGAACTGGCGCTGCGGCTGCGCGGCGAGCCGCGCGCCACCCGGCGCGCCGCGGCCGAACGCTGGATCGACGAGCTCGGACTCGCCGGCTTCGGGCACTACCTGCCCAAGAGTCTGTCCGGCGGGATGCGCCAGCGCGTCCAGCTGGCGCGCGGCCTGGCCGGGGCGCCGCGCGCGGTGCTGATGGACGAGCCGTTCGGGGCGCTGGACAGCCGGACCCGCGCCGCCATGCAGCGGCTGCTGATCGACACCTGGCGCACCCATCCCACCACGATCGTGTTCGTCACCCACGACGTCGACGAGGCGCTGGTGCTGGGGGACCGGGTCGTCGTGCTGGGCCGGGCGGGCGAACCGGCGCGCGCGTCGCTGGACGTGCCCGATCCCCGCGGCGAAGGACCGCGTGCGGAATTGCGCGCGGAAATCATTGCCGCACTGACTGATTCGGTGGCCGCATGATGGACATCCCGGATCCGGCCGTTCCGCTTCGCCTGGACTGCGACGTGCTGGTCATCGGGGGCGGCACCGCAGGCACCATGGCGGCGCTGTCGGCCGCCGAGCGCGGGGCACAGGTGCTGCTGCTGGAGAAGGCCCACGTCCGGCACTCCGGTGCGCTGGCGATGGGCATGGACGGCGTCAACAACGCCGTCATCCCCGGCAAGGCCGAGCCTGAGGACTACGTCGCCGAGATCACCCGCGCCAACGACGGAATCGTCAACCAGCGCACCGTGTATCAGACCGCCAGCCGCGGCTTTGCGATGGTGCAGCGCCTCGAGCGCTACGGGGTGAAGTTCGAGAAGGACGAGCACGGCGAATACGCGGTGCGCCGGGTGCACCGCTCGGGCTCCTACGTCCTGCCCATGCCCGAGGGCAAGGACGTCAAGAAGGCGCTGTACCGCGTGTTGCGGCAACGATCGATGCGGGAGAAGATCCGCATCGAGAACCGGCTGATGCCGGTGCGGGTCCTGACCGATGACGGTCGCGCGGTGGGCGCCGCGGCCCTGCACACCCGCACCGGTGAATTCGTCGCGGTCGGAGCCAAGGCGGTGATCCTGGCGACCGGCGCGTGCGGGCGACTCGGCCTGCCGGCGTCGGGCTACCTGTACGGCACCTACGAGAACCCGACCAACGCCGGCGACGGGTACGCGATGGCCTACCACGCCGGCGCGGAGCTGTCGGGAATCGAGTGCTTCCAGGTCAATCCGCTGATCAAGGATTACAACGGGCCGGCCTGCGCCTATGTGGCCAACCCGTTCGGCGGCTACCAGGTCAACGCGCACGGCGAGCGGTTCGTCGACTCCGACTACTGGTCGGGGCAGATGATGGCCGAGGTGAAGAGCGAGATCGACTCCGCCCGCGGGCCGATCTACCTCAAGGTGTCGCACCTGCCCGACGAAACGCTGACCGCGCTGGAGAACATCCTGCACACCACCGAACGCCCGACCCGCGGCACCTTCCATGCCAACCGGGGCCACGACTACCGCACCCACGACGTGGAGATGCACATCTCCGAGATCGGCCTGTGCAGCGGCCATTCCGCGTCCGGGGTGTGGGTCGACGAGCACGCCCGCACCACGGTGCCGGGCCTGTACGCCGCGGGGGACCTGGCCTGCGTGCCGCACAACTACATGATCGGGGCGTTCGTGTTCGGCGACCTCGCCGGCACCCACGCCGCCGCGTCGCTGCCCGATGTCGTTGCCCCGCAAGCACTCCCGGAAGACCAGTTGTGCGCCTCGCACGAGCTGATCTACCGCCCGCTGCAGCACCCGGACGGGCCCCCGCAACCGCAGGTCGAATACAAGCTGCGGCGCTTCGTCAACGACTATGTGGCGCCGCCGAAGACGGCGGCCAAGCTGTCGATCGCGGTGCGTACCTTCGACCGGATGCGCGACGAGATCGCCGCGATGGGCGCCCGGAACCCGCACGAGCTGATGCGCGCCGTCGAGGTGTCGTTCATCCGCGACTGCGCCGAGATGGCCGCCCGATCCTCGCTCACCCGCACCGAATCGCGTTGGGGCCTCTACCACGATCGCGCCGACCTACCCGTGCGCGACGACCACCGGTGGGGTTATCACCTCAACCTGCGCAAGGGGCCCAACGGCGAGATGGCGTTCCTCAAGCGGCCCGTCGCACCCTATTTCGTGCCCGTCCCGGAGCTGGACGGTCTGCCCCCCGTCGACCAGACCGTGCAGGAGGTGGAGCAGCCGCCGCTCGTCGGCGGCCAGGCCCCGGCCACCGCCGGCTCCCGGATTCCCTCGGCCGCACCGGCTTTCGAGCCGCCGTCGCCGCGCATCGCCGAGGTGCTGGCCCTGGAGGAGCCTACGATCGCCGACCTGGAGCCGTATCTGGCCGACCCCGATCCCGGCGTGCGGCGCACCGCGGTGGCCACGCTGACCGAGCACATTCCCGACGGCTACGCCCCGGCCCTGTTCGCGGCGCTGGACGACGCCGACGCCGCGGTGCGACGCACCGGCGCCGAAGGCATCCGCGAACTGGTGGAGGTGCTGCCGGACCCCGCCGGCGCCCGCGCCCGCCTGGGCTCCCGCGACGCGGTGGTGCGCGCCGCCGCGGTTCACGTGCTGGCCGCGCGCCGGGCCGGCGATGCGGCCGAATACCGCCGCGCGCTGGCCGATCCGGAGCACCGGGTGCGGATCGAGGCGGTGCGGGCGCTGGTGTCGGTCGACGACGTGGCCGGGGTCGTCAAGGCCACGGGCGACGAGAGCCGGGAGGTCCGCATCGCGGCGGTCGCCGGCCTGGCGACGCTGGGTGACGGCGCGGGGACGGTGAGCGCTCTGCTCGCCGACCCCGACCCGCTGGTGCGCGCGGCCGCGCTGGCCGCGCTGGGCGAATTGGGTTGGGGGCCCGGCGATATCGCGGCCGTCGAGGCGGCGCTGCGGGCGCCGGCCTGGCAGGTGCGGGAGGGCGCGGCGAGGGCGCTGTCGGGTGCGGCGGCCGGCGTCGCCGTGCCGCTGCTGGCCGAGGCGCTGGGCGATGCCCATCTCGACGTGCGCAAGGCGGCCGTGCTGAGCCTGACCCGGTTCGCCGGCGAGCCGGTCGCCCGCGATGCGCTGGGCATCGCGCTCAAGGACGGCGACGCCGACGTGCGGGCCTACGCGCGGCGGGCGCTGGAGTAGGGCCGGTCAGCGCAGGATCTTCGCGTACAGCAGGGCGTCCCGGGGCTCGGGCCCGATGGTGGGATAGACGGCGTGGCGGGCCAGCCGCCCCTCCAACTCGAAACCGGCGCGCTCCAGCGACCGCGCCGACCGCTCGTTGTCCGGGCTGCACGTCGCCCAGACGCGATAGACCCTGCGGTCGGCATCCAGCGCGGCGAGCAAAAGATCGAGCACCTCGGACATGTAGCCCTTGCCCCACCACTTGCGGCCGAGGCAGTAACCGATCTCGACCGAGTGCGGCACCGGGCGCCGGCAGCTGGTCAGCCCGATGACGTCGCCGCTGTGCTTGAGCGTGATGGCCCAGGTCCGCTCGTCGCCGCCGACGTTGAGCTTCTCGGTGATCACCCGCCGCGTCGCCGCCACGTCGGGATGCGGCGCCCACAGCAGGTACTTGGTGACCTCGGCGTCGCGGGCGACCCGTTGGAAGAGCGCGCCCGCGTCGTCCAGCGTCGGCGGGCGCAGCACCAGCCGCGGGCCGGTCATGCGGTCGGGCGGGTAGTCCACCATCGCGCTACAGGCCGAGCGCCTGATAGGTGCGGCGGACAAACTTCGGTTGCGCCGTGCGGAGTTTCGCAAGCGACGTGTTGCCCGCGACGGCGGTGGCGGCGTCCACGGTCAGATCGGGCAGGTTCTGGATCAGATACAGCAGGATCAGGTCGTCCGACGGGTCGGCCTGCCACCATGTCCCATAGGCGCCGGGCCAACTGAACGTCCCGGGCCCGCCCGGCCCGAACAACGGGGCCGACCTCGCCGGGTCGGTCACCACCGACAGGTTCAGCCCGAAGCCGCGACCCACCCAGTACGGCGCGCCGAGGAAGTTGTGCCGCTTCTGCTCGTCGGTCAGCCGGTCCGTCCGCATCAGCCGGGCGGACTCGGGCGAGAGCACCCGCACGCCGTCGACCTCCCCGTCGCCGAGCAGCATCCGCACGAACCGCAGGTAGTCGTCGGCGGTCGACCACAACCCGCCGCCGGCGTTGCAGAACGAGGGCGGCTTGACGTGCGGTGGGCCCATGACGCCGTGCTGCAGCTCGTGGTCGTCGGTGAGCCGGTACATGGTGGCGGCGCGCCGGCGGGTTTCGGGGGAGACGAAAAAGCCGGTGTCGGGCATGCCGGCCGGTCCCAGCACCCGTTCGTCGAGAACCTGGTGGAACGGCTTGCCGTCGATGCGAGCGGCGATGACGCCCAACAGGTCTATCGCGTGGCTGTAGGTGACCTTCTCGCCGGGCTGATGCACCAGCGGCAGCTTGGCGAGTTCGGCCAGCCAGGCGTCGGGGCCCTGGTGGAACGGCAGCCGCATGTAGGCCTTGGCGATCGGCCCGGACACCGAGAACGCGTAGGCCAGGCCGCTGGTGTGGGTGAGCAGGTCCTCGATCAGGATGGCGCGGCCCAGCGGGTGCGTCCGGTCCAGCGGACCGTGCGGGTCGTCGAGCACCTGCACGCCTGCCAATTCGGGCGCCCAGCGCACGACCGGGTCCTTGAGCGCCAGCTTGCCCTCGTCGACCAGGCTCATCACCGCCGCGACCGTGACCGGCTTGGTCATCGACGCGATGCGGAACAGGGTGTCGCGCTGCATCGGCAGGCCCGCGTCGATGTCGCGGTATCCGATCTCGTTGACCTGCAGGAGTTCTCCGCGCTGCCAGACCATCGTCACCGCGCCGGCGAGCAGGCCCGCGTCGCACACCTCGCGGATGGAGGCCTGATTAACGTCCAGATTCATCGGGTTCAGGGTAGTGGGCGGGCCGGCGAGGCCGCGCACGCGTCAGCTGTTGCGGTGGGCGTGCAGCACGGCGTCGGTGAAAGCATCCGGGGCTTCCTGGGGCACGTTGTGCCCGGCCCGCACCGGGCGTACGTCGAGCAGGGCGGGGAAAGAGCACTATCGCGAACGCTTGGCATCCCCTCGTCGTGTTCAGGCCGACTTCCGCCTCCGGCGAGCCAAAATTTCATGACGGTTTCGGTTGAGCAAAGGTACTGCAGCGTACCCGCGTGCGCGGGCCGATATCGTTCGTTTGGCTTTAGTGTTGGCTGCCATGGCCGCACTGAGCAATCGCGTGAAGCGCTGGCGCACAGCGCTCTACGCCACCGTGTCGGCATTGATGGTCGCCAGCCTCGGACTCGTGATGACGCCGGTGGCTCATGCGGCCTCGGCCGCGGCGACGTTGTCGGTCGAACATACGTGGCAGACGGGCTTCATCGCCAACTTCACCGTCACCAACGCGAGCATGGCGCCGCTCAGCGATTGGAAGCTTGAATTCGACTTGCCGGCGGGAGAATCCGTCCTGCACACGTGGAACAGCAGCTTCACGCAATATGGCACGCACGTTGTTCTCACCCCCGCAAACTGGAATCGCGTGATTGCACCCGGTGGTTCGGCCACGGGCGGTTTCCGGGGCGCGCTGAGCGGTACCTACTCGCCGCCCGTGAACTGCGTGCTCAACGGGCAATACCGTTGCAGCTAGCGGCGGTGTGCCTCCGCCGGCTCAAGCCGCGTGGTACTCGACGAGCGCGACGATGATCCTGGCTTCCATCTCGCTGTCGAATACCTCGATCGTTCCCGGCGGCGGCGGTGCGCCCGAGCGGTAGCGCGCGCCGGTGGGTGTGGTGAATTCGGCCGTGTGAGTGCCGGTTTCATCGACCGCGGCCGTGACTCGCCAGCCGGGCGCTTCCTTGACGTAGTTACAGCGCTCACACGATCCGAGCCCGTTCGCCCCGCTGGTCGCACCGCCGCGGTGGTGCGGACGGGCGTGGTCGTGGTGGCGGATCGGGGCGTCGCAGTAGGGGGTGCGACAACGCTGATCGCGCAGGCCGATGAAGGCGGCCAGCCCCTTCGGGAAGCAACGCGACCGCGACTCCATGGCGACCAGCGACCCCGAGCGGGGATGCCGATAGAGCCGCCGCAGCGTCGCCCTCGACCGCTCGTCGCCGACCGCGTCGCCCACCAGGTGGCGGGCCACGGCGGCCGGTATCGGGCCGTACCCGTCGACCACGGCCGCCTCGTCGTCGTGACCCAGCAGCGTCCCGTCGGACATCACCAGGTTCACCGCGATGGGCTGGGCGACCTCGGCGGGCCGGCCCGTGACGCGCTCGACCAGCGTGTCGGCCATCACCTGGCCGCGGGTGCGGCCGTCGAACGTGGTGTCCGCGGCGCGCTTGAGCGCCGCGTACACCCTGACGCCCTTGGCCACCGGCAGGAGCGCCGTCACATAGCTCATGGTGTCGGGCGCCGGCCGAATCGTCACCGTGCGCTCGGATTCGGCCCTGGCCGCGCGCTCGACCACCGCCTGAGGGTCGAGCCGGTAGGCGATCGCCCGCGCCGCCGCCACGATCCGCGCGTCGCCCATTCCGTCCAGCTTGGAGCCGTCGGCGCACAACTCGGTGTCCAGCGTGCGCCGGTCCTCGACGTCCAGGCACGCCGACTCCCGCACGATCAGGGTGGCCCGCCACTCGGACAGCCGCCCGCACTCCAGCGCCGCCAGTGTGTGCGGCATCTCGTGTACCACCGCTTTGGCGAAGCCGAGATGTCGTCCGCCCCGGGCGGGGGCGTCTCGCCGTGCCAGGGCGATCTCGCTGGCCAGCCCGCGGCCGCGCTGCGCGGCCGGCACCCCGGCCGCGGCCTCGTTGGCGCGGCGCAGCGCCTCCAGCTGCACCGACGCGCGCGCCTGCTCGGCGGCGGCCGCCGACTTGACCGTCTCCAGCTCGGCGATCCGCGCGATCAGCGCGGCCTCGCCGGCGCGGGGATCGGTTTCCGATTCGAACATGCTTTCGATACTAGCCGGGGCCGCCGACACGTCCACCTTCCTGCCGGCCACTGCGGCGGAAGTGCTACGCTGCCGGGCAGTCGACATCCTTTAACGATCCGTCCAGAGAGGCGGAGAAGGAGGTCAAGTCTCGTATGTGCGCCGCGAACGACGCGGGCCGCGAATTGATGTCGGCGGCCGACGTGGGCCGCACCATTTCCCGGATCGCGCACCAGATCATCGAAAAGACCGCGCTGGACGGCCCCGACGCGCCCCGGGTGGTGCTGCTGGGCATCCCGACGCGCGGCGTCACCCTCGCCAAGCGCCTGGCCGCCAACATCGGCGAATACAGCGGCGTGGACATCCCCCACGGCGCGCTCGACATCACCCTCTACCGGGACGACCTGATGCAAAAGCCGCCCCGCCCGCTGGAGGCCACCTCCATCCCGGCCGGCGGCGTCGACGACGCGCTGGTGATCCTCGTGGACGACGTGCTCTACTCCGGGCGCTCGGTGCGCTCGGCGCTGGACGCGCTGCGCGACGTCGGGCGGCCGCGGGCGGTGCAGCTGGCGGTCCTGGTCGACCGCGGTCACCGCGAGCTGCCGCTGCGCGCCGACTACGTGGGCAAGAACGTGCCGACGTCGCGCAGCGAGAGCGTGCACGTGCTGCTGGGCGAACACGACGGCCGCGACGGGGTGGTGATCGCCAAATGAGCGCGCGCCACCTGCTGGCCGCCGGCGACCTGAGTCGCGACGAGGCCGTCGCCATCCTCGACGACGCCGACCGGTTCGCGCAGGCCCTGGTGGGCCGCGACATCAAGAAACTGCCGACGCTGCGTGGCCGCACCGTCGTCACGATGTTCTACGAGAACTCGACCCGCACCCGGGTGTCCTTCGAGGTGGCCGGCAAGTGGATGAGCGCCGACGTGATCAACGTCAGCGCGGCCGGATCGTCGGTGGGCAAGGGCGAGTCGCTGCGCGACACCGCGCTGACGCTGCGGGCCGCCGGCGCCGACGCGCTGATCATCCGGCACCCGGCGTCCGGGGCCGCGCACCTGCTCGCCGAATGGACTTCGGCTGCGACGGCAGCCACTGGCCCAGCGCCGTCGGTGATCAACGCCGGCGACGGCACCCACGAGCACCCGACGCAGGCGCTGCTCGACGCGCTGACCATCCGCCAGCGCCTCGGAGACATCGAGGGCAGGCGCGTCGTGATCGTCGGCGACATCCTGCACAGCCGGGTCGCCCGGTCCAACGTCATGCTGCTGGCCACCCTGGGCGCCGAGGTGGTGCTGGTGGCGCCGCCGACCCTGTTGCCGGTGGGGGTCGACGGCTGGCCTGCGACCGTGTCGTATGACTTCGACGCCGAGCTGCCGGCCGCCGACGCGGTGCTGATGTTGCGGGTGCAGGCCGAGCGGATGAACGGCGGCTTCTTCCCGTCGGTGCGCGAGTACTCGGTGCGCTACGGGCTGTCCGAGCGGCGCCAGGCGATGCTGCCGGGCCACGCCGTGGTGCTGCACCCGGGGCCGATGGTGCGCGGCATGGAGATCTCATCCACGGTCGCCGACTCGTCGCAATCGGCGGTGCTGCAACAGGTTTCGAACGGGGTGCATGTGCGGATGGCGGTGCTGTTCCATGTGCTCGTGGGGACGGAGGAAATCGCGGCATGAGCGTGCTGATCCGCGGTGTGCGCCCCTACGGCGAAGGCGACCGGGTCGACGTCCTGGTCGATGACGGGCAGATCGCCGACATGGGGCCTGACCTGGCGATCCCGGACACGGCCGACGTCATCGACGCGACGGACCAGATCCTGCTGCCCGGGTTCGTCGACCTGCACACCCACCTGCGCGAGCCCGGCCGCGAGTACGCCGAGGACATCGAAACCGGTTCGGCTGCAGCAGCTTTGGGCGGCTACACGGCGGTGTTCGCGATGGCCAACACCAACCCGGTCGCCGACAGCCCGGTGGTCACCGACCACGTCTGGCACCGCGGCCAGCAGGTCGGCCTCGTCGACGTGCACCCCGTCGGCGCCGTCACCGTCGGGCTGGCCGGGGCCGAGCTGACCGAGATGGGCATGATGGCCGACGGCGCCGCGCAGGTGCGGATGTTCTCCGACGACGGGGTGTGCGTGCACGACCCGCTGATCATGCGCCGCGCCCTGGAGTACGCCACCGGCCTGGGGGTGCTGATCGCCCAGCACGCCGAGGAGCCGCGGCTGACCGTCGGCGCCGTCGCCCACGAGGGACCGACGGCCGCCCGGTTGGGGCTGGCGGGGTGGCCGCGAGCCGCCGAGGAGTCGATCGTGGCCCGCGACGCGCTGCTGGCCCGCGACGCCGGCGCCCGGGTGCACATCTGCCACGCCTCCACGGCCGGCACGGTCGAGATCCTGAAATGGGCCAGGGAGCAAGGTATTTCGATCACCGCCGAGGTGACGCCGCACCACCTGCTGCTCGACGACAGCCGGCTGGCCGGCTACGCGGGCGTCAACCGGGTCAACCCGCCGCTGCGCGAGGCCGCCGACGCGCTCGCGCTGCGTCAGGCGCTGGTAGACGGGGTGATCGACTGTGTGGCCACCGACCACGCCCCGCACGCCGAGCACGAGAAGTGCGTCGAGTTCTCCGCGGCGCGCCCCGGCATGCTGGGGCTGCAGACCGCGCTGTCGGTGGTGGTGCACACGATGGTGGCGCCCGGGCTGTTGACGTGGCGCGACGTGGCGCGGGTGATGAGCGAGAATCCCGCCCGCATCGTCGGCCTGCCCGACCACGGGCGGCCGCTGGAGGTGGGGGAGCCGGCCAACCTGACCGTGGTGGACCCGGACGCCACCTGGACGGTCACCGGGTCGGACCTGGCCAGCCGGTCGGCCAACACGCCGTATGAGTCGATGACGCTGCCCGCCACCGTGACGGCCACCCTGCTGCGCGGGAGGGTCACCGCCCGGGATCAGAAGAGCCCGGCATGAACTCCGGCACGCTGGTGGGGTCGCTGATCTTCGCGGCCGTGCTGGTGGTGGTGATCGCGGTGCTCATCCAGCTGATGATGCGGGGCTGGCAGCGCCGCTCGCAGCGGCAGACCGAGCTGATCGGCGACCTGCCCGACGTGCCCGACAAGGTGGGCACCGCGAGCGTCACCACCCGCGGGCTCTATTGCGGCTGCACGATGGCGCCCTCCTGGAACGAGCGCATCACGGCCGGCGACCTGGGGTACCGCAGCAAGGCGGTGCTCACCCGCTACCCCGAGGGCATCCTGCTGGAACGCGTTCGCGCCAAACCTATTTGGATCCCGCGGGAGTCGATCACGGCCATCCGCGTGGAGCGCGGCATGGCCGGCAAGGTGGTCGCCCGCATCGGGATCCTGGCGATCCGGTGGCGGCTGCCGTCGGGCCCCGAGATCGACATCGGGTTTCGGGCGAACCACCGCGAAGAATACGACGCCTGGGTGAAGGAGTCCGCGTGAGTAGTAAGGCCGTACTGGTACTGGAAGACGGCCGGGTCTTCACCGGGACGCCGTTCGGCAAGATCGGCCAAACCCTCGGCGAGGCCGTCTTTTCCACCGGCATGTCCGGCTATCAAGAGACGCTCACCGACCCCAGCTACCACCGTCAGATCGTGGTCGCCACCGCGCCGCAGATCGGTAACACCGGCTGGAACGGCGAGGATGCCGAGAGCCGCGGCGACAAGATCTGGGTCGCCGGTTATGCGGTGCGCGACCCGTCGCCGCGCGCCTCGAACTGGCGGGCCACCGGCACGCTGGAGGACGAGCTGGTCCGCCAGAACATCGTGGGGATCGCCGGCATCGACACCCGGGCGGTGGTGCGGCACCTGCGCAGCCGAGGTTCGATGAAGGCCGGCGTCTTCTCCGGCGACTCGTTGGCCGAGCCGGCCGAGCTGGTGGACCGGGTACGAGGCCAGCAGTCGATGCTGGGCGCCGACCTGGCCGGCGAGGTCAGCACAGGTCAGGTCTATGTTGTGGAACCCGAAGGGCCGCAAAGGTTTACCGTCGCCGCGCTAGACCTGGGGATCAAGACCAACACCCCGCGCAATTTCGCCAGGCGCGGCGTCCGCAGCCACGTGCTGCCGTCGTCGGCGGCCTTCGACCAGATCGCCGACCTCGAGCCCGACGGCGTGTTCCTGTCCAACGGCCCCGGCGACCCCGCCACCGCCGACCATGTCGTCGCCGTCACGCGGCAAGTCTTGGCGGCCGGGATCCCGTTGTTCGGAATCTGTTTCGGCAACCAGATCCTCGGCCGGGCGCTCGGCCTGTCCACCTACAAGATGGTGTTCGGCCACCGCGGCATCAACATCCCCGTCATCGACCACGCCACCGGGCGGGTGGCGGTGACCGCGCAGAACCATGGCTTCGCGTTGGAGGGGGAGGCCGGGCAGTCCTTCGATACGCCGTTCGGCCCGGCGATCGTCAGCCACACCTGCGCCAACGACGGGGTCGTCGAGGGCGTCAAACTGGCTGACGGCCGGGCGTTTTCGGTGCAATATCACCCGGAGGCCGCCGCCGGCCCGCACGACGCGGAATACCTGTTCGACCAATTCATCGACCTGATGGCGGGCCACCAGTGACTCCACTACTTCTCGCGAGCGTGCGTGTCGGTACGGCGACACGCGGTAATCGGGGTACATCTGCGCACCTTCGCGCCCAGACAGGGAGGGGGCGCTAGTGCCGCGTCGCACCGATCTCAACCACGTGCTGGTGATCGGCTCCGGGCCGATCGTCATCGGGCAGGCCGCCGAGTTCGACTACTCCGGCACCCAGGCGTGCCGGGTGCTGCGCGCCGAGGGGCTGCAGGTCAGCCTGATCAACTCCAACCCGGCCACCATCATGACCGACCCGGAGTACGCCGACCACACCTACGTCGAGCCCATCACCCCGGCGTTCGTCGAGCGGGTGATCGCCCAGCAGGCCGAGCGCGGCAACAAGATCGACGCCCTGCTGGCCACGCTGGGCGGGCAGACGGCGCTGAACACCGCGGTCGCGCTGTACGAGAACGGGGCGCTGGAGCGCTACGACGTCGAACTGATCGGCGCCGACTTCGACGCCATCCAGCGCGGCGAGGACCGGCAGCGGTTCAAGGACATCGTCGCCAAGGTCGGCGGCGAATCCGCCCGCAGCCGAGTATGTTTCACCATGGAAGAGGTCCGCGAGACGGTCGCCGAACTCGGCCTGCCGGTCGTGGTGCGGCCGAGCTTCACCATGGGCGGGCTGGGTTCGGGGATGGCCGACTCCGCCGAGGCCGTCGAGCGGATGGCCGGCGCCGGGCTGGCCGCCTCGCCCAGCGCCAACGTCCTCATCGAGGAGTCGATCTACGGCTGGAAGGAATTCGAGCTCGAGCTGATGCGCGACGGCAACGACAACGTGGTCGTGGTGTGCTCGATCGAGAACGTCGACCCGATGGGCGTGCACACCGGCGACTCGGTCACCGTCGCGCCGGCCATGACGCTCACCGACCGGGAGTACCAGCGGATGCGCGATCTGGGCATCGCGATCCTGCGCGAGGTCGGGGTGGACACCGGGGGCTGCAACATCCAGTTCGCCGTCAACCCGAGCGACGGGCGGCTGATCGTCGTCGAGATGAACCCGCGGGTGTCGCGGTCCAGCGCGCTGGCGTCCAAGGCCACCGGCTTCCCGATCGCCAAGATCGCCGCCAAGCTGGCCATCGGCTACACCCTGGACGAGATCGTCAACGACATCACCAAGGAGACCCCGGCCTGCTTCGAACCGACGCTGGACTACGTCGTCGTCAAGGCGCCGCGGTTCGCGTTCGAGAAATTCCCCGGCGCCGACCCGACGCTGACCACCACCATGAAATCCGTCGGTGAGGCGATGTCGTTGGGCCGCAACTTCGTCGAGGCGCTCGGCAAGGTGATGCGGTCGCTGGAGACCGGGCGCGCCGGCTTCTGGACGAAGCCGGACGACGACGGGGACGTCGACGAGGTCCTGACCCGGCTGCGGACCCCGACCGAGGGCCGGCTCTACGACATCGAGCTGGCGCTGCGGCTGGGCGCGTCGGTCGAGCGGGTCGCGGCGGCCAGCGGAGTCGACCCGTGGTTCGTCGCGCAGATCGGCGAGCTGGTCGAGCTGCGCGCCGAGGTGTGCGGTGCACCCGTCCTCGAGGCCGACCTGCTGCGCCAGGCCAAGCACCACGGCCTGTCGGACCGCCAGATCGCCGCCCTGCGTCCGGAATTGGCGGGGGAGGACGGGGTGCGCTCGCTGCGCGAGCGGCTTGGCATCCACCCGGTGTACAAGACCGTCGACACCTGCGCGGCGGAGTTCGAGGCCAAGACGCCGTATCACTACAGCAGCTACGAGCTGGACCCGGCCGCCGAGACGGAGGTGGCCCCGCAGGGCGAGAAGCCCAAGGTGCTGATCCTGGGATCCGGGCCCAACCGGATCGGCCAGGGCATCGAATTCGACTACAGCTGCGTGCACGCTGCAACGACGTTGAGCGAAGCCGGTTTCGAGACCGTCATGGTCAACTGCAACCCCGAGACGGTGTCCACCGACTACGACACCGCCGACCGGCTCTATTTCGAGCCGCTGACCTTCGAGGACGTCCTCGAGGTGTTCCGCGCGGAGACGCTGTCGGGCGCGGGCGGCCCGGGGGTCGCGGGAGTGATCGTGCAACTCGGCGGCCAAACCCCGCTCGGGCTGGCGCAGCGGCTGTTCGACGCCGGGGTTCCGATCGTGGGCACCCCGCCGGAGGCCATCGACCTGGCCGAGGATCGCGGCGCCTTCGGCGACGTGCTGGCCACGGCCGGACTCCCCGCGCCGAAGTACGGCACCGCAACCACTTTCGCGCAGGCCCGCCGCATCGCCGACGAGATCGGCTATCCGGTGCTGGTGCGCCCGTCGTACGTGCTGGGCGGGCGGGGCATGGAGATCGTCTACGACGAGGAGACGCTGCAGGGCTACATCACCCGCGCCACGGCACTGTCGCCCGAACACCCGGTGCTGGTCGACCGCTTCCTCGAGGACGCGGTGGAGATCGACGTCGACGCGCTGTGCGACGGCGCCGAGGTGTACATCGGCGGCATCATGGAGCACATCGAGGAGGCCGGCATCCACTCCGGGGACTCCGCGTGCGCGCTGCCGCCCGTCACGTTGGGCCGCAGTGACATCGAGAAGGTGCGCCGCGCCACGGAGGCCATCGCGCACGGCATCGGCGTCGTGGGGCTGCTCAACGTGCAGTACGCGCTCAAGGACGACGTGCTCTACGTGCTGGAGGCCAACCCGCGGGCCAGCCGCACCGTCCCGTTCGTCTCCAAGGCCACCGCCGTCCCGCTCGCCAAGGCGTGCGCGCGAATCATGTTGGGCACCAGTATCTCCCAGCTGCGCGACGAGGGAATGCTGGCGCGCGAGGGTGACGGTGCCCACGCGCCGCCGCAGGCTCCGATCGCCGTCAAGGAGGCCGTGCTGCCGTTTCACCGCTTCCGCGGCCTCGACGGGGCCGCCATCGACTCGCTGCTCGGTCCGGAGATGAAATCGACGGGCGAGGTGATGGGCATCGACCGCGACTTCGGCACCGCCTTCGCCAAGAGCCAGACCGCCGCCTACGGGTCACTGCCGGCCGAGGGAACGATATTCGTGTCGGTGGCCAACCGGGACAAGCGATCACTGGTGTTCCCGGTCAAGCGGCTGGCCGACCTGGGCTTTCGCGTGCTGGCCACCGAGGGCACCGCGGAGATGTTGCGCCGCAACGGGATTCCCTGCGACGAGGTGCGCAAGCACTTCGAGCCGCCGCAGCCCGGACGCCCCGCGATGTCCGCGGTCGACGCGATCAAGGCCGGCGAGGTCGACATCGTGATCAACACGCCGTTCGGCAACTCCGGCCCGCGCATCGACGGCTACGAAATCCGTTCGGCCGCGGTGTCGGTCAACATTCCGTGCGTCACGACGGTGCAGGGCGCGTCGGCGGCCGTGCAGGGCATCGAGGCGGGGATCCGCGGCGACATCGGCGTGCGGTCCCTGCAGGAGCTGCACAGCGCAATCGGTGCGCACAGCGCCGGGGCGATTCAGCCCCCGGGCAACCCCCGATGACCGGCTTCGGCGCGCGGCTGGCCGCGGCCAAGGACAGTCGCGGGCCGCTGTGCCTGGGCATCGACCCGCACCCCGAGTTGCTGCGGGCCTGGGACCTGCCGGTCACCGCCGACGGGCTGGCCGCGTTCTGCGACGTCTGCGTCGAGGCGTTCGCCGGATTCGCCGTCGTCAAGCCCCAGGTCGCGTTCTTCGAGGCGTACGGGGCCGCCGGGTACGCGGTGCTGGAACGCACCATCGCCGCGCTGCGTTCGGCCGGGGTGCTGGTGCTCGCCGACGCCAAGCGGGGCGACATCGGGACGACCATGGCGGCCTACGCCGCCGCGTGGGCCGGTGATTCGCCGCTGGCCGCCGACGCGGTGACCGCCTCGCCGTATCTGGGGTTCGGCTCCCTGCGGCCGCTGCTGGAGGCCGCCGCCGCCACCGACCGTGGTGTGTTCGTGCTGGCCGCGACCTCCAACCCGGAGGGCGGCACGGTGCAGCGCGCGACGTTCGACGGCCGGATGGTGTCCCAGCTGATCGTCGACCAGGCGGCGGTGGTCAACCGATCCGCCACGGGGTCCGGGCCGGGTTACGTCGGCGTGGTCCTCGGCGCGACGGTGTTCGGGGCGCCGGACGTGAGCGAGCTGGGCGGACCGGTGCTGGTGCCCGGCGTGGGGGCGCAGGGCGGGCGCCCCGAGGCGCTTGGCGGCCTGGGCGGCGCGAAGCCGGGGCAGCTGCTGCCGGCCGTGGCGCGCGAGGTGCTCAAGGCCGGCCCCGGCGTGGCGGACCTGCGCGCGGCCGGCGAGCGGATGCGGGACGCCGTCGCGTACCTGGGAGCGCTTTAAGCCGCTCAGTCCGCGGCTACCGGCTCTCCCGGCCGCGCCGTCTCGACGATCACGGTGGTGGCCTTGACGACGGCCACGGCCACGCTGCCGGGCTGCAGGTGCAGCTCCTCGGCGGCCTCGGTGCTCATCAGCGAGACGACGGTGTGGGGACCGCACTGCATCTCGACCTGGGTCATCACCTTGTCGCTGATCACCCTGGTGACCAGGCCGACGAACCGGTTGCGGGCCGAGCTGCCGATGCTGAGCGGTTCGGGCGGCGGATTGGGTGCGTTGGAACGCGAGAACTCGGCCAGATCCTTGCTGGCGATGACTTTGCGGCCGGCCGCGTCGTGGCTGACCGACAGGGTGCCCTGGTTGATCCACCGCCGGACGGTGTCGTCGCTGACTCCGAGCAGCTCAGCCGCCTGACGGATGCGCAGGTTCGGCACGGCTCGATGGTAACCCGCCGACCTGGCGGCGGGCGCCGGGCGCGACACGCGCGACACGCCACGGAAAAATGCGTGATCCCCCGCACCTCGACCGCGGGCCGCGCACCGCGGGCATCCGTGGCGCTCGCGGCGGCGCCGGGCGGCATCCGCCCTCAGACGTAAAACCGCAGTTCAAAAGGCATATCGCCGGGCTTGCGGCGCCGATTTCGCGCCGGAATGGGCAGCTCGTCCGGCCGGTCTCCGCGACGCCCCGCGGACCGCGCAACCGCCTCGGCCGCGCGGCGCACGCTGCACATTTGCACAATTAACCAGGGGGGCGGGTTAGATTTCGTCAGGAAGGCTGAGTACGGTCATCTCCGCTGGCTGAAGTACCCGGCAGAGACAAAACGAGATCGATTGACGATTGATCAGATACGGAGGAATCGTGGCCCTTCCCCAGTTGACCGACGAGCAGCGCGCGGCCGCTTTGGAGAAGGCGGCTGCCGCTCGTCGCGCGCGAGCAGAGCTCAAAGACCGCCTCAAGCGGGGCGGCACCAATCTTTCCCAGGTGCTCAAGGACGCCGAGAGCGACGAAGTCCTGGGCAAGATGAAGGTGTCTGCGCTTCTCGAGGCGTTGCCGAAGGTGGGCAAGGTCAAGGCGCAGGAAATCATGACCGAGCTCGAGATCGCCCCCACCCGCCGCCTGCGCGGCCTCGGCGACCGGCAGCGCAAGGCCCTGCTGGAAAAGTTCGGCTCCGCCTAGCCTGCCGACGATGCAGGCCGAAAGGCCTGAAGAGGCAGGCACACCGGCACAGCCGCCGGTGAGCGCCGGAGAGGGGCCGGACGTCGCACGGGCATGCCCCGAGCCAACCGGCAAGGGGCGTGTGGTCGTGCTGTCCGGTCCCTCGGCGGTCGGCAAGTCAACCGTGGTCCGATGTCTGCGCGAGCGGATCCCGAACCTGCACTTCAGTGTCTCGGCCACGACCCGGGCCCCGCGGCCCGGCGAGGTCGACGGGGTCGACTACCACTTCGTCACCCCCGCCCGCTTCCAGCAGCTGATCGACGACGGCGCCCTGCTGGAATGGGCCGAGATCCATGGCGGGCTGCACCGGTCGGGCACCCTGGCCGCGCCTGTGCGGTCCGCCACCGAGTCGGGGCTCCCGGTGCTCATCGAGGTGGACCTCGCCGGCGCCAGGGCGGTGAAGAAGGCGATGCCCGAGGCCGTCACGGTGTTCCTGGCCCCGCCCAGCTGGGAGGACCTAAAGGCCAGGCTGGTCGGCCGCGGCACCGAGACACCGGAGGCCATCCGCCGTCGCCTCGACACCGCCCGCGTCGAAATGGCGGCCCAGGACGACTTCGACGAGGTGGTGGTCAACAGTCGATTGGAGTCTGCGTGCGCCGAATTGGTATCCTTGCTGGTGGGAACTGCGCCGGGCCCGGCATGAACTGCCTGGCCGGACCAGCAGCCAGACCAGATTCCATCGACTCCAATCCGCCAGGAGATAGACCTACGTGAGCATTCCCCAGTCCGACGCGTCGCTGACCGCCGTGGACCAGTTCGATCCGTCGGCAGGCGGACAGGCCGCCTACGACACCCCGCTGGGCATCACCAACCCGCCCATCGACGATCTGCTGGACCGCGTGTCCAGCAAGTACGCCCTGGTGATCTACGCCGCCAAGCGGGCCCGCCAGATCAACGACTACTACAACCAGCTCGGCGAGGGCATCCTCGAATACGTCGGCCCGCTCGTCGAGCCCGGGCTGCAGGAAAAGCCACTGTCCATCGCGCTGCGTGAGATCCACGCCGACCTGCTCGAACACACCGAGGGCGAATAGCAGCCGGGCGCGCTGTGGACGGCAAGCGGACCCCCAACCAGGTCGCCAAACAGGTCGTAGTCGGCGTCTCCGGCGGCATCGCCGCCTACAAGGCGTGCACGGTGGTTCGCCAGCTCGCCGAGGCCGGCCACGAGGTCCGTGTCATTCCCACCGAATCCGCGCTGCGATTCGTCGGGGCGGCCACCTTCGAGGCGCTGTCGGGTCACCCGGTGCGCACCGGTGTCTTCGACGACGTCCCGGAGGTTCCCCACGTCCAGATCGGCAAGCGGGCCGACCTGGTCGTGGTGGCGCCGGCCACCGCCGACCTGCTGGCCCGGGCGGTGCACGGCCGCGCCGACGACCTGCTGACCGCGACCCTGCTGACCGCCCGGTGCCCCGTGCTGTTCGCGCCGGCGATGCACACCGAGATGTGGTTACACCCGGCCACCGTCGACAACGTGGCCACGCTGCGGCGCCGCGGGGCCGTGGTGCTGGAGCCCGCATCCGGGCGGCTCACCGGCACCGACAGCGGTGCGGGGCGGCTGCCGGAGGCCGAGGAGATCACCACGCTGGCCCACCTGCTGCTGGACCGCCCTGACGCGCTGCCCTATGACCTCGCCGGCTGGAGGCTGCTGGTGACCGCCGGCGGCACCCGCGAACCGATCGACCCGGTGCGCTTCATCGGCAACCGCAGCTCCGGCAAGCAGGGCTATGCGGTGGCGCGGGTCGCCGCGCAGCGCGGCGCCGACGTCACGCTGATCGCCGGGCACACCGCCGGCCTGATCGACCCCGCGGGCGTCAACGTGGTGCAGGTCAGCTCGGCGACGCAACTCGCAGAGGCGGTGTCCAAGCACGCGCCCGAGGCCGACGTGCTGGTGATGGCGGCGGCCGTCGCCGACTTCCGGCCGGCACAGGTCGCCGCCGCGAAGATCAAGAAGGGCCCGGACGAACGGGACGAAGCGCCGACGATCCAATTGCTCCGCAACGACGACGTGCTGGCCGGCACGGTGCGGGCGCGGGCCCACGGGCAGCTGCCCAACATGCGCGCAATCGTGGGATTTGCCGCCGAGACCGGCGACGCCAACGGCGACGTGCTGTTCCACGCCCGGGAGAAGTTGCGGCGCAAGGGGTGTGACCTGCTGGTCGTCAATGCCGTCGGCGACAACAAGGCGTTCGAGGTGGACAGCAACGACGGGTGGCTGCTGGCTTCCGACGGCACCGAGTCGGCGCTGCCGCACGGCTCGAAGACGCTGATGGCCAGTCGTATCGTGGACGCGATCGTCGCGTTTTTGCACGGCGAGGGCGGCGGGTAGCGGTCCCGGTTTGCGCCGCGATGCCAGCCGATATGATTCGGCTGACTAACTATTGGAAGGATTGAGGCTGTGAGCGAAAAGGGTCGGCTGTTTACCAGTGAGTCGGTGACCGAGGGGCATCCCGACAAGATCTGTGACGCGATCAGCGACTCGGTCCTCGACGCGCTGCTGGCGGAGGATCCGCGCTCACGGGTGGCGGTCGAGACGCTGGTGACCACCGGCCAGGTGCACGTGGTGGGCGAGGTGACGACGACGGCCAAGGAGGCGTTCGCCGACATCACCAACACGGTTCGCGAGCGCATCCTCGAGATCGGTTACGACTCCTCGGACAAGGGCTTCGACGGGGCGTCGTGCGGGGTGAACATCGGCATCGGCGCGCAGTCGCCCGACATCGCCCAGGGTGTGGACACCGCCTACGAGGCCCGGGTCGAGGGCGAGCGGGACCCGCTGGACGCGCAGGGCGCCGGCGACCAGGGGCTGATGTTCGGCTACGCGATCGCCGACACGCCCGAACTGATGCCGCTGCCTATCGCGCTGGCCCACCGCCTGTCCCGGCGGCTGACCGAGGTGCGCAAGAACGGCGTGCTGCCCTACCTGCGCCCGGACGGCAAGACGCAGGTCACCATCGAATACGAGGACAACGTCCCGGTCCGGCTGGACACCGTGGTGATCTCCACCCAGCACGCGGCCGACATCGACCTGGAGCACACCCTGACCCCCGACCTTCGGGAAAAGGTGGTCAACACCGTCCTCGACGACCTGGCGCACGACACGCTGGACACCTCCTCGACGCGGCTGCTTTTCAACCCGACCGGCAAGTTCGTCCTGGGCGGCCCGATGGGCGACGCGGGGCTGACCGGCCGCAAGATCATCGTCGACACCTACGGCGGCTGGGCCCGCCACGGCGGCGGCGCGTTCTCCGGCAAGGATCCGTCCAAGGTGGACCGCTCGGCCGCCTACGCGATGCGCTGGGTGGCCAAGAACATCGTCGCGGCGGGGCTGGCCGAACGGGTGGAGGTGCAGGTGGCCTACGCCATCGGCAAGGCCGCACCGGTCGGCCTGTTCGTCGAGACGTTCGGCACCGCGACGGTCGACCCGGTCAAGATCGAGAAGATCGTGCCCGAGGTGTTCGACCTGCGCCCCGGCGCGATCATCCGCGACCTGGACCTGCTGCGCCCGATCTACGCCCAGACCGCCGCGTACGGGCACTTCGGCCGCACCGACATCGAGCTGCCCTGGGAGCAGCTCAACATGGTCGACGAGCTCAAGCGCGCCGTCTGAGGGCGCAGGTGGCTAGGCGGTGAACCGGTAGTCGTCGAGGTCGAACCGCCGGCTGCGCCAGTAGGTCTCCAGCGTGGTCGCCGGGCGTAGCGGCACGTCGCCGTTCTTGTCGAAGTAGTAGCTGTTGGCCAGCTTGCAGCTGTCCTGCCAGAAGATCTGCCGGTGCCGCTTGCGCATCATCTCGGCGAAGTACCGCTCGTTGGCCTCCTTGGTCACCTCGACGCGCGTCGCGGCGACGCGCCGGGCCCGTTTGAGGCACCGCACGATGTGGTGCGTCTGGGTCTCGATCAACGCGAAATACGAAGAGCCGACGTACCCGTACGGCCCGAAGACGGTGAACATGTTGGGAAAGCCGGGAACTGAAACCCCCTCGTAGGCCTGCAGCCGGTGCTCGTCCCAAAACCGGCTCAGGGACACCCCGCCGGCGCCGGTGACCGCGAACGTGGGGACGTTGTCGGTGTCCATCACCTTGAAGCCGGTGGCCAGGATCAACACGTCGACCTCGTGCGCCTCGCCGTCGGTGGTGGCGACCGCGTCGGGCGTGACCTTGTCGATCGGCTCGGTGACCAGCCGGACGTTGTCGCGGTTGAAGGTGGCCAGGTAGTCGTTGTGGAAGCCGGGCCGCTTGCAGCCCACGGCGTAGCGGGGGGTGAGTTGCTCACGCACCGTCGGGTCGGTGACCTGCTTTCGCAAATAGGCGAGCCCGGCCGACCTCATCCGCTCGGCCAGCGGGAAGACCGTGAAGTACTGGGCAGCGATGGTGAAGCTCAGCTCGACGAAGGCCTGGCTGAGCAGCCGCTGCACGACCTTGCCGCCGGGTATCCGCATCGCCCAGCGGATCGGCGCCGGCAGTGGCACGTCGAACTTGGGGAAGCACCAGATCGGGGTGCGCTGAAACACCGTGAGCTGGGAGACGATCGGCGCGATCTCGGGGATCACCTGCACGGCCGAGGCGCCGGTGCCGATGATCGCGACGCGCTTGCCGGTCAGGTCCTGGCCGTGGTCCCACCGCGCGGTGTGCATGGTGATGCCGGCGAAGGAGTCCACGCCGTCGATGTCGGGCAGGTTCGGCACGGTCAGCACGCCGCACGCGCTGACCAGGAACCGGGCGGTCATCACCCCGCCGGGGTCGGTCTGCACGCGCCACAACGCGTGCTCGTCGTCGAACTCGGCGGACAGCACCTTGGTGTTGAAGCGGATCCGCGACCGGATGCCGTATTTGTCGACGCAATGCTCGGCGTAGGCCTTGAGCTCGCGGCCGGGCGCGTAGGTTCGCGACCAGCGCGGGCTCTGTTCGAAGGAGTACTGGTAGGAGAACGACGGAATGTCCACGGCGATACCGGGATACGTGTTCCAGTGCCACGTCCCGCCGACGCCGTCGCCGGCCTCGAGCACCAGGTAGTTGGACAGCCCGGCCTGGTCGAGCTTGATCGCGGCGCCGATGCCGGAGAATCCCGCGCCGACGATGAGGGTGTGGTAGTCGGGTCTCATGGGCGGCTCGTTCCGATCATGTGCAGCCCGTGCCTGGGCCGCAACGTCAGCGTTGCCTCCGGTTCGACCGGGTGGCCTGGGGCGAGGTCGAAGACGTGCCGTTGGCTCATGATCGCCGTGATCAGCACCATCTCCATCAACGCGAAGCTCTGCCCGATGCAGATCCGCCGGCCGCCGCCGAACGGCAGGTACGCCGACCGCGGCCGCGCCCGGTCGGGGACGAGAAACCGATTGGGGTCGAAGGCTTCCGGGTCGCGCCACCAGCGCGCGTCATGGTGGATGTGGTGGATCGGGATCACGACGGTGGTGCCGGGTCGGATGTGGTGGTTGCCGATGACGTCGTCGGCCACCGCCCTGCGCGCGATCACCCACACCGCGGAGAAGTAGCGCTGCGACTCCTGCAGGCACGCCGACGTCCACGGCAGCCGGCCCAGGTCGTCGGCGGTGGGCCGGCGGCCGCCCAGCACGTCGTCGACCTCGGCGAGCATCCGCTCGCGGGCCGCGGCGTTGCCGGCCATCAGGTACCAGAACCACGACATGGCGTTGGCGGTGGTCTCGTGGCCCGCGAGCATGAAGGTGAGGGCTTCGTCGCGGACCCGGCGGCGTGGCCACCGGCCGCCGTCCGCGCGCAGCAACACGTTGAGGAAGTCGGCGGATTCGGTGGGGTGCGCCAGGCGGTGGTCGATGATGGCGTTGACCGCCGCGTCGAGCGTCAGCACGATTTCCTGCATGTCGCGCAGCGGCGGCGGCATGCGGACTCCCGAGAACACGCACCGGTTCAGGGCGTCGTAGACCGGGCGCGGCATCAGGCCCCAGAGCGCGAGCCGCTCCAGCTTCTCCGCGTGCCGCATCCCGCGCGTCGCCAGGTCGTTCATGCTGTGCACCAGCGGCCCGAAGTCCTGGCTGAACAGGGAATTGGCGACCACGCGCAGGGTCGCCTCGACCATCGTCTCGTGCATGTCGAATCGTCGTCCCGCGGCCAGGCCGTCGGCGATGTCGGTGATCGGATCGATCATCAGGCCGACGATCTCGTTGAGGTGCCGCCGCGCGAACGTGGGGTTCAGCAGACCGCGGTGGGTGGCCCAGGAGTCGCCCTCGTCGGTGAGGAGATTGACCCCCGCGGTGGCCCGGATCGGCTCGTACTCATCGGACTTGACGTAGCGCAGCCGCGCCGAGTGCAGCACGTGGTCCACGTAATCGGGATGGCTGATCGACACGAAACGTCTTCCACCGCAGCGGAACCGGACAATGTCGCTGCCCCGGGCCCGGCCCAGGAACCCGTCGCCGACGTCGAAGCCGACGGTGAGGGCCTCGCGCGTCATGGTCCACGCGCTGAGGCGCTTGGCGGGTGTTCCGGGTAGCCGCTCCACGGTGAGGGTCGCCATGCGTCAACTGTAGGGGCGAGGCGCCCGGTCCATAATGAGAGAATCGGACAGCGAGTTGGGACTTTAGGACAGGCCATGCGGCAGCGGCTCCCGATCGAGGTGAGCCACCCGGTCTACGCGACGCGGGTGCTGTGCGAGGTCGCCAACGATCGGGGGGTGCCGACCCGCGACGTTCTCGCGGGCACCGCGATCGACCCGGCCCAGCTCACCGATCCCGACGCAGTGGTGAGCGCGCTCGACGAAATCCGGGCCGTGCGCCGGTTGCTGGCCCGGCTCCCCGACGAGGCCGGCCTCGGCGTCGACGTCGGCAGCCGGTTCACGCTGACCCACATGGGGCTGTTCGGGTTCGCCGTGATGTCATGCGGCACACTGCGCGAGCTGTTCTCCATGGCGATGCGCTACTTCGCCCTGACCATGCTGCACATCGACCTCAAGCTGTTCGAAACCGCCGACGACTGCGTGATCGAGATCGGCGCGGCGCACCTGCCGGAGGATGTGCGGGGCTTCTTCATCGAACGCGACATCGCCGGAATCATCTCCACCACGGTGACATTCACGCTGCCCGTGGCCGAGAAGTACGCGCAGGAGGTGTCGGCCGAGCTGGCGGTCAACGAGGCGCTGCTGCGGCCGGTGCTGGCGCTGGTACCCGTGCACGATGTCGCGTTCGGGCGGGCGCACAACCGGTTGCACTTCCCGCGGGCCATGTTCGACGAGCCCCTGCCGCAGGCCGACCGCCACACGATGGAGCTGTGCATGGCGCAGTGTGACGTGCTGATGCAGAACAGCGAGCGCCGCCAGGGCATCACCGCGCTGGTGCGCAGCAAGCTGTTTCGGGATTCGGGCGTGTTCCCCACGCTGTCCGACGTCGCGGCGGAGCTCGACATCCACCCGCGGACGCTGCGCCGCCGGCTCGCCGAGGAGGACACGTCGTTCCGTGCGCTGTTGAACGAGGCGCGTTCGACGGTGGCCGTCGACCTGCTCCGCAACGTCGGCCTGACGGTGGAGGAGGTGTCCACCCGCCTGGGCTACACGGAGGTCTCGACGTTCTCGCACGCGTTCAGGCGCTGGTACGGCGTTGCGCCCAGCGCATATTCGCGACGCTGAATCTTCAGCCGTGCAGCGCCTTCCGCAACGCGGCCAGCCCGCGGTTGGTGGCCTCGGCGGCGGCCGGAATCACCAGGGCGAAGCTGGCGTAGCCGTGCACCATGTTCGGCTCGTTACTCAGTTCGGCGGGCACGCCCGCGGCGTTGAGCAGCTCGGCGTAGACGGACCCGTCGTCGCGCAGCGGGTCGTGTTCGGCGATCCCGATGAAGGCGGGCGGCAAGCCGGACAGGTCGTCGGCGTTGGCCGGGGCCAGCGTGGTCGGCAGGGCCTTCGGGTCGGTGATGTCCAGGTTCGGCAGGTACCAGGACAGGAAGGCGTCGATCACGTCGCGATCCAGGATGGGCGCATACGCGTTCTCGGTGTGCGACGGCAGCGACAGATCGGCGGTGACCGTTGGGTACCACAGCAACTGGAACTTCAGCGTCGGTCCGCAGTTATCGCGGGCCAGGTGCGCCATGACGGCGGCGAGGTTGCCGCCGGCCGAGTCACCCGCCACCGCGATGCGGTCCGGGTCGCCGCCCAGCTCGGCGGCGTTCTCGGCGACCCACTGCAGCGCGGCCCAGCAGTCGTTCACCCCCGCGGGGAATGGGTGTTCGGGGGCCAGCCGGTAGTCGACGGACACGACGATGGCCTCGGCGCCGACGGCGTGCGCGCGGGCGACGGGGTCGTGGGTCTCCAGGTCGCCGAGGCAGAATCCGCCGCCGTGGTAGAAGACGACGATGGGCAGCGCCTCGCGATCGCTGGCGGGCCGGTAGATCCGCACGGGAATGTCGGTCAACTCGCCGTAACCGATCGTCCGCTCTTCGGTGCGCATATCCGGAAGCAGTTCGGGGGGCACCTTGAGCTGGCGCAGCCTCGAGCGCGCGACCTCGACACCGTCGGCGGCGTTGAAGGTGACCGTGAAGGCGTCGAGCAGCGTCTTCAGCGTCGGATCGATGGTCGGTCGAGCGAGGGTCGGCTCAATCATTAGTACAAAATACGCCTGGCGTTCATCTGTGCAGCGCATTCCGCAACGCCGCGAGCCCGCGCTCCATGGCGGATGTGGCCGCCGGCACGACGCCGGCGTAGCCGAGGTAGCCGTGCACCATGGTCTCGGCGTTGTGCACCTCGACCGGGACGCCCGCGTCGGCCAGCAACTCGCCGTACCGGATGCCGTCGTCGCGCAGCGGGTCATGACCGGCGACGCCGATGTAGGCCGACGGCAGGCCGGTCAGGTCCTTCGCCCGCCCCGGCGCCATGCCCGGCGGCGGATCCGACGGGTCGACTTCGCCTGCGTACCAACGCGAGAACGCGGCGACGGCCCTGGTGTCCAGGATCGGCGCGGTCGCGTTCTCGGTGAACGACGGCAGCGACGGGTCCCAGAGCGTGGAGGGATACCACAACAGCTGGAACGCGATCGGCGGCCCGCCGCCATCGCGGGCCCGCTGGGCGGTCGACGCGGCGATCGTCCCGCCGGCCGAATCGCCGGCGACCGCGATCCGCGTGGTGTCGGCACCGAGCTCGGATCCGTGCTCGGTGACCCACAGCGTTGCGGCCCAAGCGTCTTCGACGGCGGCGGGGTAGGGGTGCTCGGGTGCCAGCCGGTAGTCGACGGACACCACGATCGCCTCTGCGGCGACCGCGTGCTGGCGGGCCGTGCCGTCGTGGGTGTCGAGGTCGCCCACGACGAAGCCGCCGCCGTGGAAGAACAGCACCACGGGCGCGGCCGGCCCCGGATCGGCTGAGGGCCAATAGATCCGGGTGCCGAGGGGGCCGCCCGGCCCCGGGATGGTCCGGTCCTCGACCCGCAGCTCGGGGTGCAGTGGGCGGCGGGGCAGGTTCCGGAACCGTTGCCGCGCCGCGTCGACACCATCGTCCGTTGATAGCCGGAAGGGAACCGCATCCAGTACCTTCTGCAAGATGGGGTCGATACCAGGGTTTTCCTCCGCCGTGTCCAAGCTGGGCATGGAAGTACCGTACGCACCTCGCCTGGTGTCCGGCGGCTGGGTGGTGGCCGGGTGGGCGGGCCTCGCGTACGGCGTCTACCTGACCGTGCTCGCGTTGCGCTCGCCGCCGGGAACGAGTTTGACGGGGCACTGGGTCCTGCAGCCGGCGTTCAAGGCGTCGATGGCGGTGCTGCTGACCGTCGCCGCGGTGGCGCACCCCATCGTCCGCGAGCGGCGCTGGCTGATGCCGGCGCTGCTGTTGTCGGCCGTCGGCGACTGGCTGTTGGCCATCCCGTGGTGGACGATGTCATTCGGCTTGGGGCTGGCGGCATTCCTGTTGGCGCACTTGTGTTTCCTGGGCGCACTGATTCCCCTGGCCCGCGCGTCGCGGCCGCGCCTGGCCGCGGTCGTCCTGATGTGCCTCGTCTCGGTGTCGTTGTTGCTGTGGTTGTGGCCCCACCTGATCCGCGACAAGCTGACCGTTCCGGTGGCGCTCTACATGATCGTGCTGACCGCGATGGTGTGCGCGGCCCTGCTGGCCGATTTGCCGACGATCTGGACCGCGGTGGGTGCGGTGTGTTTCGCGGCGTCGGACGCCATGATCGCGATCGGCCGGTTCGTCCTGTACAACGACGCGCTTGCGGTGCCGATCTGGTGGCTCTACGCCGCCGCCCAGGTCCTGATCACGGCGGGATTCTTCTTCGGCCGCGAGGAGCCCGACTACGAGTACGAGGGCGACTACGACGATTACGAGCCCGGGCCTGACGAAGGCTAGTTGTCGGTTCCCTTGGCCAGCAAGGTAACTCCCGAGGTCGAACCGATCGCGCGGGTGCTGCCCATGCTCTCGGTGCCGCACCTGGACCGCGAGTTCGACTACCTGGTGCCCGCCGAGCAGTCCGACGACGCGCAGCCCGGGGTGCGGGTGCGGGTGCGGTTCCACGGCCGGCTGGTCGACGCGTTCGTGCTGGAACGCCGCAACGACACCGATCACAGCGGCAAGCTGGGCTGGCTGGACCGCGTCGTGTCGGCCGAACCGGTCCTCACGCCGGAGATTCGCCGACTGGTCGACGCGGTGGCGGCGCGCTACGCCGGGACCAGGCCCGACGTGTTGCGGCTGGCGGTGCCGCCCCGGCACGCCCGGGTGGAGCGGGAACCGGCGGGCGTCCTCGCGCTGCCGGTGGTCGCGCCCGTCGACCCGTCGCGCTGGGAGGCCTACGGCCGCGGCGGGCAGTTCCTGGCCGCGCTGGCCGAGTCGCGCGCCGCCCGGGCCGTCTGGCAGGCGCTGCCGGGCGAGCCGTGGGCGGACCGCTTCGCCGAGGCGGCCGCGCAAACCGTCCGGGCGGGGCGGGCGGCGCTGGCGATCGTGCCCGACCAACGGGACCTGGACACGCTGTGGCGCGCCGCGACCGTCCACATCGACCCGGAGTGCGTGGTGGCGCTGTCGGCGGGACTGGGCCCGGCCGCGCGCTATCGGCGTTGGCTCGCGGCGCTGCGCGGCACCGCGCGGCTGGTGATCGGCACCCGCAGCGCGGTTTTCGCGCCGCTGTCCGACCTGGGCCTCGTCATGGTGTGGGCCGACGCCGATGACAGCCTCGCCGAACCGAGGGCGCCGTACCCGCACGCCCGCGAGGTGGGGATGCTGCGCGCGCACCAGGCGCGGTGCGCGGCGCTGATCGGCGGGTTCGCTCGGACGGCCGAGGCCCAGGCGCTGGTGCGCAGCGGATGGGCGCATGACATCGTCGCGGTGCGGCCGGTGGTGCGCGCCCGCACCCCGCGGGTCGTCGCCCTCGACGACCGCGGCTACGCCGAGGAGCGCGACCCGGCCGCGCGCACCGCGCGGATTCCGTCCATCGCGCTGCGCGCCGCCCGCTCGTCGCTGGAGGCGGGTGCGCCGGTGCTGGTGCAGGTGCCCCGGCGCGGGTACGTCCCGTCGCTGGCGTGCGGGCGCTGCCGCACCATCGCGCGGTGCCGGTACTGCACGGGCCCGCTGGCGCTGCAGGAGCGTGGACCGGGTGCGGTGTGCCGCTGGTGCGGACGAGCCGAACCCCAGTTACGTTGCGCGCGTTGCGGATCCGAAGCGGTGCGCGCGATCGTCGTGGGGGCCAGGCGCACCGCCGAAGAGCTCGGCCGCGCCTTCGCCGGCACGCCGGTCGTCACCTCGGCGGGCGACGCCGTCGTCTCGGAGGTGGCCGCCCGCCCGGCGCTGGTGGTCGCGACGCCGGGCGCCGAACCCCGCGCGGAGGCCGGGTACGGCGCGGCGCTGCTGCTGGACACCTGGGCGCTGCTGGGCCGCCAAGACCTGCGCGCCGCCGAGGACGCGCTCTGGCGCTGGATGAGCGCCGCGGCGCTGGTGCGTGCGCGCGGCGACGGCGGCGTCGTGCTGGTGGTCGCCGAATCAACAATTCCCACAGTGCAATCGCTGATCCGTTGGGACCCGGTGGGGCATGCGGATGCCGATCTGACGGCGCGCGCCGAGGTCGGCCTGCCGCCCAGCGTGCACATGGCGGCCATCGACGGCGGGGCCGAAGCGGTGGCGGCGCTCCTGGAGGAGGCGCGGTTGCCCGACGGGGCCGATGTGCTGGGTCCCGTCGACCTGCCGCCGGGCGTGCGCCGGCCCCCGGGGACGCCCGCGGACGTGCCGGCGATCAGGATGCTGGTGCGCGTGCCCCGCGAGCACGGCCTGGCGCTGGCCGCGTCGCTGCGCCGCGGCGTCGGGGTGCTCAGCGCCCGGCAGAACCACGAGCCGGTGCGGGTGCAGATCGACCCGCTGCACATCGGTTAGCGGCCGGCCGGGCAAACCGTTCCCTGCGGCGATAGTATGTCTAGGAAACTATCCCGGATCTCGATACTAGAAGGCTGTTACACTTTCTACTCTCCAGCTCTGATGGCCCGAAGGGAAGGCGCGATGGCGGCGGACAACGCGACCACGGCTGACGAGTCACTGGACGTGATCACCGATGCGTTGCTGACGGCCTCGCGTTTGCTGGTGGCGATCTCGGCCCGCTCGATCGGGCAGGTCGACGAATCCATCACCATTCCGCAGTTCCGGACCCTGGTGATCCTGTCCAACCGCGGCCCCGTCAACCTGGCCACGCTGGCCGGCCTGCTCGGCGTGCAACCCTCGGCCACCGGCCGGATGGTCGACCGGCTCGTCGCCGCCGGACTGATCGACCGCCTCCCGCACCCGACCTCCCGCCGCGAACTGCTGGCCGCGCCGACCAAGCGCGGACGCGAGATCGTCCGGCGGGTCACGGCGTACCGGCGCGCCGAGATCGCCGCGATCGTGGAGAAGATGCCGGCGCCGGAACGTCATGGGCTGGTGCGGGCCCTGACCGCGTTCACCGCCGCCGGCGGCGAGCCCGACGTCCACGTGGACGCGGACCTCGACGTGTAGCCGCCCGACTCACCGCTTTTCAGCGGTGACCAGCAGGTACTCCCAATGCATGGCGCCGTCGGCCAGGTACTGGTGTGCCAGCTCGACGAGTTGCGCGTCGAGCTCGGTGGACAGGATGCGGTTGTGGCCGATGTTCGCGTACGCCTCGATGGTGGGGCCGTAGTGATCCTTGAAGTAGCGGTGCACGGCCTCGGCGCTGTCGAACCGGTTCACCGGCAGGTTGCCCCGCACCGTCGTGACGCGGCCGACCCGGTCGCCCAGCAGCCCGGCGACGTAACCCTCGCGCCCCCACATCGCCGCCGGGGCCACCGCCGGTGACAGGCTCGGGCGGTACGGCCGCAGGGTGGCCAGCATCCGGCCGAAGAATCCCTCCGGGGTCCAACTGATCACGCCGATCGTTCCGCCCGGCCGGCAAACCCGGATCAGCTCGTCGGCCGCGCGCCGGTGGTCGGGCGCGAACTGCACGCCGATCGCCGAGACGACGGCGTCGAACTCACCGTCGCCGAACGGCAGCGCGTGCGCGTTGGCTTCCCGATAGTCCAGCACCAACCCCTGCGCCGCGGCCCGCGCCTGCGACCGCTGCAGCAACTCGGGGGTGAGGTCGGTGGAGACGACGTCGGCGCCGGTCCTGGCCGCGGGCAGTGAGATGTTGCCGGACCCTGCGGCGACATCGAGCACCCGCACGCCAGGGCCGATGCCGGTTGCGGCCACCAGTACCGGCCCCAGCGGGGCCATCACCTCCTCGGCCATCAGGGCGTAGTCGCCCAGCGCCCACATCGCGCGATGCGTCGCCGCGACGTCGTCGGGAACGGTGCTGTCGAGGGCGTCGAGAGTCATGAGACCTCCTGCGATAGGAACGGACTGGCTGCCCGACCTCGTCGTCGTGGGCGTCACGGGTTGAGGGACCCGCGACCATTTCCGTCAGAAACAATAGCTATTGGCAATAGTAAGCTGGCGCAACTGTATGAAAGCTGGGCGTGTCCTGCGGAGATCCGGTGCTTGCTCGCCCAGGTC
This sequence comes from Mycobacterium sp. E2699, assembly GCF_001666745.1. NCBI lineage: Bacteria > Bacillati > Actinomycetota > Actinomycetes > Mycobacteriales > Mycobacteriaceae > Mycobacterium > Mycobacterium sp. E2699. The sequence goes on from NZ_LZJH01000090.1 coordinate 49,775, forward strand.
CGTGCGTCGGTCCGATCACGAGCGGCCCGCTCCCTAGACTGTGCCGGTGCGTCTCGTCTTCGCCGGCACTCCCGAACCCGCGTTGCCCGCGCTGCGTCGCCTCATCGATTCGCCGCGGCACGATGTGGTCGCGGTGCTCACCCGCCCCGACGCCGCCTCGGGCCGGCGCGGCAGGCCGGAGCCGTCCCCGGTGGCGCGTGAGGCGCTCGACCGCGGCATCCCGGTGCTGCGGCCGGCGCGGCCCAACTCGCCGGAATTCGTGGCCGAGCTGGCGGACTTCGCGCCGGACTGCTGCCCGGTGGTGGCCTATGGCGCGCTGCTGCGCGACGAGCTGCTCGCCGTGCCCCCGCACGGCTGGATAAACCTGCACTTCTCGCTGCTGCCGGCCTGGCGCGGCGCCGCGCCGGTGCAGGCCGCGATCGCCGCGGGCGACGCGATCACCGGCGCGACCACCTTCCGGATCGAGCCGAGTCTGGACTCCGGACCGGTGTACGGGGTGGTCACCGAGGCGATCCGGCCCACCGATACCGCGGGGGATCTGCTTGAGCGGCTGGCGATTTCGGGGGGTGAGCTGCTGTCCGCCACGCTGGACGGCATCGCCGACGGCACCCTGACGCCACGGCCGCAGCCGGCCGACGGGATCAGCATCGCGCCCAAGATCTCCGTGGAGGAGGCCAGAGTGCGCTGGGACCTGCCGGCGCCCGTGGTGGAGCGCCGCATCCGGGCCGTCACCCCCAACCCGGGCGCCTGGACGCTGATCGGTGACCTGCGCGTCAAGCTCGGGCCCGTGCGGATCGAGCCAGGGTCGCCAGAACCTTTGGGGCCCGGCGTGATTCACGTCGACCGCAACGGCGTGTGGGTCGGCACCGGCTCGGAACCGGTGCGGCTGGGGCAGATCCAGCCGCCCGGCAAGAAGCTCATGAACGCCGCCGACTGGGCCCGCGGCGCGCGGCTCGACGCCGCCGCGCGGGCCTCATGAGCGGCAAACCTCAGCGGCGGCGCAAGCCGCTGGACCCGGCGCGCGCGGCCGCGTTCGAGGTGTTGCGCGCCGTCAGCGAGCGCGACGCGTACGCGAACCTGGCCCTGCCCGCGCTGCTGCGTCAGCGCGGAATCGGCGGCCGCGACGCCGCTTTCGCCACCGAGCTGACCTACGGCACCTGCCGCACCCGCGGGCTGCTCGACGCGATCATCGGCGCGGCCGCGGGGCGCCCGCCGGCGGCCATCGACCCGGTGCTGCTCGACCTGCTCCGCCTCGGTGCCTACCAGTTGCTGCGCACCCGGGTGGGCACCCACGCCGCGGTGTCCACCACGGTGGAACAGGCCGGAATCGAATTCGACTCGGCCCGAGCCGGTTTCGTCAACGGTGTGCTGCGGACGATCGCGGGCCGAGACGAGAAGTCCTGGGTCGACGAGCTGGCGCCCGACGCCGCGCGGGATCCCATCGGGCACGCCGCGTTCGTGCACGCGCACCCGCGCTGGATCGCTCAGGCCTTCGCCGACGCGCTCGGCGCGGCCGCGGGGGAACTCGATGCGGTTCTGGCCGGCGACGACGAACGGCCCCAGGTGCACCTGGCGGCGCGCCCGGGTGTGCTGACCGCCGCCGAACTGGCCGACGCGGTCGGTGGCACCGTCGGCCGTTATTCGCCGTACGCGGTGTACCTGCCGGGCGGGGATCCCGGGCGGTTGGCGCCCGTGCGCGACGGCTCGGCGCTGGTCCAGGACGAGGGCAGCCAGCTGGTGGCCCGGGCGCTGACGCTGGCCCCGGTCGACGGCGACACCGGCCGGTGGTTGGACCTGTGCGCCGGCCCCGGCGGCAAGACCGCTTTGCTGGCGGCGCTGGGTCTGGACTCCGGGGCTCGCGTCACGGCGGTGGAGCCCGCCCCGCGCCGCGCCGACCTGGTCGCGGAGAACACCCGCGGCCTGCCCGTCGAGGTGCTGCGCGTCGACGGTCGGGAGACCGGCCTGGAGCCCGGCTTCGACCGGGTGCTCGTCGACGCGCCCTGCACCGGGCTGGGGGCGTTACGGCGCCGGCCGGAGGCCCGCTGGCGGCGCCAGCCGGCCGACGTGCCGCCGCTGACCAAGTTGCAGCGCGAGCTGCTGGCGGCCGCGATCGCGCTGACCCGTCCCGGCGGCGTGGTGCTCTATGCGACCTGTTCGCCCCACCTCGCGGAAACCGTCGGGGTGGTCGGCGACGCGCTGCGCCGGCAGCCGGTGGAGGCGCTGGACACCCGGCGGCTTTTCGAGCCCGTCACCGAGGGATTGGGGCCGGGGCCCTACTCGCAGCTGTGGCCGCACCGGCACGGCACCGATGCGATGTTTGCGGCCGCGCTGCGCCGCGCCTGAGGTGAGTCCGGCCGCCGGGCTCAGTAGTGTGGCGCACATGCCCGGCCACACCGGTAGACCGCTGATCGCGCCGTCGATCCTCTCCGCCGATTTCGCCCGACTCGCCGACGAAGCGGCCGCCGTGAACGGCGCCGACTGGTTGCACGTCGATGTGATGGACAACCACTTCGTCCCGAACCTGACCATCGGGTTGCCGGTGGTGGAGGCGCTGCTGGCCAGCACCGCCATCCCGATGGACTGTCATCTGATGATCGAGGATCCGGATCGGTGGGCGCCGCCGTACGCCGAAGCGGGCGCCTACAACGTCACCTTCCACGCCGAGGCGACCGGCAATCCCGTCGGGGTGGCCCGCGACATCCGCGCCGCCGGCGCCAAGGCCGGGATCAGCGTGAAACCGGGGACCCCGCTGGAGCCCTACCTGGAAATCCTCCCGCACTTCGACACCCTGCTCATCATGTCGGTCGAGCCCGGCTTCGGCGGCCAGAGCTTCATCCCCGACGTGCTCGGGAAGGTCCGCACCGCCCGCAAGATGATCGACGCCGGGGAGCTGACGATCCTGGTGGAAATCGACGGCGGCATCAACGCGGACACCATCGAGCAGTCCGCCGAAGCCGGCGTCGACTGCTTCGTCGCCGGGTCGGCGGTGTACGGGGCGGAGAACCCGGAGGCCGCGGTCGAGGCGTTGCGGCGGCAGGCCGCCGCCGCGTCCGCGCACCTGCGCGCATGAACCAGCCCACGAACCAGCCCCAGTCGGTCGACAGCCTCGAGGCGGCGATGCGCCTGGCGATCGAACACTCCTACCAGGTCAAGGGCACCACGTACCCGAACCCCCCGGTCGGGGCCGTCATCGTGGACCCGCAGGGTCGCGTCGTCGGCGTCGGTGCCACCGAGCCGGCCGGGGGCGATCACGCCGAGGTGTTGGCCCTGCGGCGGGCCGGCGGCCTCGCGGCCGGCGGCATCGCGTTCGTCACCCTCGAGCCGTGCAATCACTTCGGCAAGACGCCGCCGTGCGTCAACGCGCTGATCGAAGCCAGGGTGGGCACGGTCATCTACGCGGTCCCCGACCCGAACGCGATCGCGGGCGGGGGCGCGGGCCGGCTGCAGGCGGCCGGCATCCAGGTGCGGTCCGGGGTGCTGGCCGACCAGGTGGCCGCCGGGCCGCTGCGGGAGTGGCTGCACAAGGTGCGGACGGGCCTGCCGCATGTGACGTGGAAGTACGCCAGCAGCATCGACGGCCGCAGCGCCGCCGCCGACGGCAGCAGCCAGTGGATCTCCAGCGAGGCCTCCCGGTTGGACCTGCATCGCCGCCGCGCCCTCGCCGACGCGATCGTGGTCGGCACCGGCACCGTGCTGGCCGACGATCCGGCGTTGACCGCCCGGCGCGCCGACGGCTCGCTGGCGGACCGCCAGCCGCTGCGGGTGGTGGTGGGGATGCGCGAAATACCCTCGGAGGCAAAGGTTCTCAACGACGACTCACGCACCATGGTGATCCGCACCCACGATCCGATGGAGGTGATCCGGGCGCTGTCGGACCGCACCGACGTGCTGCTCGAGGGCGGCCCCACCCTGGCCGGCGCCTTCCTGCGGGCCGGTGCGGTCAACCGCATCCTGGCCTACGTCGCGCCGATACTGCTGGGCGGGCCCATCACGGCCGTCGGCGACGTCGGGGTGCCCACCATGACGCGCGCGCTGCGCTGGCAGTTCGACGGGATCGACCGGGCCGGCCCGGACGTGGTGCTCAGCCTGGTGCCGCACGGCGGTTAGCGCCGGTGACGGCGACTCGCGAAGCTCAGGGCGCGGGGACGACCGCGGGTTCTTGTTCGGGCACTTCCGGTTCCTCGGCGTGCTCGGTCCGGCCGCTGATGAGCAGGCCCAGCAGCGCTCCCACCACGCAGACCCCCGCGGTGATGGTGAAGATCTCGCCGTACATGGCCGCGAACGAGGGGAGGACGTTCTGCGCCTGGGCGATGGCCCGGTCCGGCTTGCTCATGCCGCTGGGCAGGGCTGTGTTCTTCTCGTTGAGGATCTGGTAGAAGCGGTAGAGCCCCCAGGCGCTGAGCGCGGCCACACCGATCAGCATGCCGGTCATCCGGGACACCACCACCGCCGCCGAGGCGATGCCATGCTCGGCCGCGGGCACGACGCGCAGCGCGGCCGACGTCAGCGGCCCGATCACCAACCCGAGCCCCAAACCGGCGATCAACAGATCATTGTTGACCGCGACGCCGCCGAGCTTCAGGCCGTTGTCCACCGCGGGCACCGAGAACAAGCCGAAGAAACTGTGCTGGTAGTGCATCAGGTCCACCGGCCAGTGCGCGATCAGCAGGTAGCCGCCGGCGGCGATCAGCAGCCCGACCAGGGCAACAGCGCGGTCGCCGACCCGGGTGGCGATGAAGCCCCCGAGCAGCGCGCCCACCGGCAGCGCGATCAGGAACGACGTCAGCATCGCGGCCGCCTTGGTCTGGTCCAGGCCCAGCACGCCCTGACCGAACAGTTCGACGTCGACCAGCGTCACCATCAGCGCGGCGCCGGCGGCGAACGACGCGCCCATCGCGGCCAAAAACGGCCGGAACTGCACTCCCGCCGGGTTGATCAGCCGGGTCCGGGCGAAGCGTTCCCAGAGCAGGAAGATGACCGCGAAGACGGCCGCGGCGATCACCAGGGGCAGCCCGTAACTGGGCAGCGCCTCCTGACCGTTCGGGTTCGGGTTGTACAGGCCGATCACCGCGAGACCGAGGGTGATGGCCAGCAGCAGGCCGCCGACCACGTCGATCTTCTCCGGCGCCTCGCTGCGGTCGTGCGGCGGCAGGCTGATCTGGATCAGCGCCATCGCGACCAGGGTCAGCGGGACGTTGATCCAGAACACGTCGCGCCAATCGCGGAACAGCCAGACGATGAAGATGCCGTACAGCGGGCCCAGCACGCTGCCGAGTTCCTGCGCGGCGCCGATGCCGCCGAGCACGGCGGCGCGGTTGCGCTGCGCCCACAGATCGGCGCCCAGGGCCAGGGTCACCGGCAGCAGCGCGCCGCTGGCGATGCCCTGGATGGTGCGGCCGGCGACCAGCACGTGCAGCGTCTGCACGTGGAAGTTCTGTATCGGGTAGCCGAGAATCACCAGGTCCCGGAGCGGGTGGCCGAAAATCTCCACATTCATGCCGGCCACGTCGAAATTGCCGATCGCCACCGACAGCGCGGTGACCACCGAGCCGACCATGAACGTCGCCAGGCTGACCTGAAGCAGCCGCTTGCGGCCGAACCGGTCGGACGCCTTGCCCAGCAGCGGCATGGCCGCGATGTAGCCCAGCAGGTACATCGTGACGATCGGGGTGATCCGCTGCAGCTGGTTAATCGGAATGCCGACGTCGTGCATGATGTCGCGCATGATGGTGACCACGACGTAGGCGTCGAGGGCACCCAGCAGCACCGCCAGGCTGCCGGCTCCGATCGCGACCCGACGTCCCGCCAGCCTGCTCATGAGGCCGCGGGCTTGTTGATCTGCACCGGCTGGTTCCAGTTCGACAACGCCATCTGGACGCTGTTGCCCGGGCTTTGTTGGAGCTGCACCTGGGCCAGCTGGTGATCACCGTTTTCCACGATCCACACCGTGGCCGGCACCGGTTTGGTCGCCTTGAAGGGAGACGCGATCTTGTTCACGGCGTCCGCCGAGACGTTTCCGCTGATGCGGACGGTGGTCTGGCCGCTGATCTGGTCGCGCCCCTCGGCCTTGGCGTCGGTGAAGTTCGCGAGCACGTTGGGCAGGCCGGTGTCCGGGCTGAGGATCGCCGAGGGGTCGTAGACCTGGGAGGCCGGACCCACGTCGGTCATCGTCTTGTCGCCCGGGTTGAGGGCGTTGGTGTACAGGTCACCGCCCACGACGACGAAGTCGGCGCTGATGTCCTGGCCGCCGAGAGTGATCTGGGCGTTGCCCTGCGCCGCGGTGCTCGGCGACGTGGTGAGGTCACCGGACAGACTCCGCACGGCCAACCCCGGGATCTTCCCGTTCACCGTCAGCACCAGGTGCGCGCTCTTTAGGTTCTTGGTGGCGTCGGTGGACTGCTTGACCAGCGTGGCACCGTCGGGCAACGGGCCGCCGCTTTTCGACGAGCTGAAGGAGCAGCCCGCAACCAGGGCGGCGGCGAGGCCTAAGAAGGCAAGGACGGCCGACAGACGGTGGGGGGTTTGCATACCCTGCATCGTAGAGGGTGCTGGTGACCGGCTTTCGGAACGCGGGGCCCGCTTCGGCGCTGATCGGCCCGTTAACCTGGTGCAATGTTCACCGGAATTGTCGAGGAGCTCGGGGAGATCACCGGCAGGGACGTCCTGGCGGACGCCGCGCGGCTGACCATTCGCGGGCCCGTGGTGACCGCCGACGCCGGCCACGGCGATTCGATCGCCGTCAACGGCGTGTGCCTGACGGTCGCCGAGCTGAAGCCGGACGGCCAGTTCACCGCCGACGTGATGGGCGAGACCCTCAACCGGTCCAACCTCGGCGAGCTGAAGGTCGGCAGCCGGGTGAACCTGGAGCGCGCCGCGGCCATCAACAGCCGGCTGGGCGGGCACATCGTGCAAGGCCACGTCGACGGCACCGGCCGGGTGGTGGACCGCACACCGTCCGAGCACTGGGAGGTGGTGCGGATCGAGGTTCCCGCGTCGGTGGCCCGCTACGTCGTCGAAAAGGGGTCGATCACGGTGGACGGGATCTCCCTGACGGTGTCCGTCCTGGGATCCGAGCCGCAGGAGTGGTTCGAGGTGTCGCTGATCCCGACGACGAGGGAACTGACCACCCTCGGCCGGGCCCCGGTCGGCACGCGGGTGAACCTCGAGGTCGACGTCATCGCCAAGTACGTCGAGCGGTTGCTGCAGGCAGGCCGCTGACGGCGGCCTGCCTGCAGATCGCTATTACAACGAGCGCCAGACGGGGCCGTCCCAGTAACCCCAGTCGTTCGCACCGGGGTTCCACACGACCTGGGCCCAGGGTGCCCACGGCGGAGGCGGCGGCATCGGCCGCGCCCACGGCGGGGGCGCACCGTAACCGGCCGGGCCGCCGTAGTTGTCGTCCCAGTCACGGCAGTTGTTCCAGTTCTGGTAGGGGCCCCACCCAGGGTCCCACTGGTCGCCCGGGCACCAGTGGTGGTGATACATCGGTGCCGGGGGAGGAGCCGCCTGGGCGACGCCCGAGGCCAGCCCCAGCATGGATGCGGATATTGCACCGGCAGCCGCCGTGCCCACGCACAGGCGACGCCACAATGGTGTCTGCGTTTTGGTATTCATGCCTCTCAGACTTCCCTTAAAGAAGAAGCCGAAAACGCCTCGCACCGCCGAGCCCCGCATCTCACACGTTCTACCCAGCCGCGGCACACGTGCGGCTTACGTCGCGCGCCGCTCACCCACCGATCGCGACCACCCTTCGCCAGGGAAAACCGTGGCAATAACCGCGCCGCCGCGGTGGTTCATACTGAATGCAACACTTGGGCTTCCCGGTGGGCCCCTACGAGAGCAGGCAGCAACGTGACGAGGTTGGACTCCGTCGAGAGGGCGGTTGCCGACATCGCGGCCGGCAAGGCCGTCATCGTCATCGACGACGAGGACCGCGAGAACGAGGGCGACCTGATCTTCGCCGCCGAGAAGGCGACGCCGGAGCTGGTGGCGTTCATGGTCCGCTACACCTCGGGGTACCTGTGCGTGCCCCTGGACGGCGCGATCTGCGACCGGCTGGGGCTGCTGCCGATGTACGCGGTGAACCAGGACAAGCACGGAACCGCCTACACTGTCACAGTCGATGCGAAAAACGGTGTAGGAACGGGGATTTCGGCCTCCGACCGGGCCACGACGATGCGCCTGCTCGCCGATCCGGCCAGCATCGCCGAGGATTTCACCCGGCCCGGTCACGTGGTTCCGTTGCGCGCCAAGGACGGTGGGGTGCTGCGCCGGCCGGGCCACACCGAGGCCGCCGTGGACCTCGCCCGGATGGCGGGGCTGCAACCCGCGGGCGCGATCTGCGAGATCGTCAGCCAGAAGGATGAGGGCTCGATGGCCCAGACCGACGAGTTGCGGGTCTTCGCCGACGAGCACGACCTCGCGCTGATCACCATCGCCGACCTGATCGAGTGGCGGCGCAAACACGAGAAGCACATCGAGCGGATCGCCGAGGCGCGGATCCCGACCCGGCACGGCGAGTTTCGCGCGATCGGCTACGCCAGCATCTACGAGGACGTCGAGCACGTCGCGCTGGTGCGCGGCGAGATCGCCGGGCCGAACGCCGACGGCGACGACGTGCTGGTCCGCGTGCACTCCGAGTGCCTGACCGGGGACGTGTTCGGCTCCCGTCGCTGCGACTGCGGGCCGCAACTCGACGCCGCGATGGCCATGGTCGCCCGCGAGGGGCGCGGCGTGGTGCTGTACATGCGCGGCCACGAGGGCCGCGGCATCGGCCTGATGCACAAACTGCAGGCCTACCAGCTGCAGGACGCCGGCGACGACACCGTCGACGCCAACCTGAAGCTCGGATTACCGGCCGACGCAAGGGATTACGGTATCGGCGCGCAGATACTCGTCGACCTCGGGGTGCGCTCGATGCGGCTGCTGACCAACAACCCGGCCAAGCGGGTCGGGCTGGACGGATACGGGCTGCACATCATCGAGCGGGTGCCGCTTCCGGTGCGCGCCAACGCGGAGAACATCCGCTACCTGATGACCAAGCGGGACAGGATGGGGCACGACCTGGTGGGATTGGACGACTTTCACGAATCGGTGCATCTGCCGGGCGAATTCGGCGGTGCTCTGTGAGCGGTGGCGGGGAGCCCGAGCTACCCGCGCTCAACGCGTCCGGCCTGCGGGTCGCCATCGTGGCCAGTACCTGGCACGCCCAGATCTGCGATGCGCTGCTGGCCGGCGCGCGCAAGGTGACCGCCGAGTCGGGCGTCGAGGACCCGACGGTGGTCCGCGTGCTCGGTGCGATCGAGATCCCGGTGGTGGCGCAGCAGCTGGCCACCAATCACGACGCCGTCATCGCCCTGGGCGTCGTAATCCGCGGTGAGACACCGCATTTCGAGTACGTCTGCGATGCGGTGACGCAGGGGCTGACCAGGGTCGCACTGGACGCGTCGACGCCCGTCGCCAACGGGGTGCTGACCACCAACACCGAGGAGCAGGCGCTGGCCCGCGCCGGGCTTCCGGCGTCGGCCGAGGACAAGGGGGCCCAGGCCGCCGGTGCCGCGCTGACCGCCGCGCTGACCCTGCGTGACCTGCGCGCCCGGTCGTGAGCGCGCCGGACGGCTGGGATGTGGAGCTGCGCCCACACCGGACTCCGGTGTTCGTCTATGCCGCGGCGTTTCTGATCGCGGCGGCGCACATCGTGGTGGGCCTGCTGCTCAAGATCAAGTCCAGCGGCGTCATCTTCCACACCTCCGACCAGGTGGCCATCGCCGTGCTCGGCCTGGTGATCGCCGGGGGTGTGCTGCTGTTCGCGCGGCCGCGGCTGCGGGTGGGTCCGGCCGGCCTGGCGGTGCGAAACCTGTTCGGCTACAGGGTGATTCCCTGGGCCGACGTGGTGGGTGTGTCGTTTCCCGCGGGGAGGCGGTGGGCGCGCGTCGACCTGCCCGACGACGAGTACGTTCCCCTGATGGCGATCCAGGCCGCCGACCGGGAACTCGCCGTCGACGCCATGGACACCGTGCGGTCGCTGCTGGCGCGCTACCGGCCGGACCTGCGGGCCTAGCGTTTCAGGCGTCGGGGGGGCAGCCGTGTGGGTGTCCAATACTTTCGTGCTGGGTATTGGTTGGTGTCGCAACACAGTGCGGCGTGAATGTTTTGCTTCGAGTGGTTGTAGAAGCCGGACTCAGCCTTCGCAGGCGATGCCGTCGTTGTCCCGGTCTAGCTTCTGCTGGTAGGCGGGGTCGCCCCTCGGAATGTTGTACCGGCCATCCTTGTGGGCCTCGGTGCAATTCTTGTAAGGCGGCTCGGCCGGGGCTGTAGGTGCGACGGATACGCCGATGCCGACGATTGCGGCTACCGCACCCATACTGGCCATGAGCTGGCGAAATGTCATTGGGCTCCATGCTCTCTTCCGTTAATGATCGATGAGGAGCTTAGGAAGGGGTTTGATTGTCGGTGGGGCGGAGTCTGCGATCTCATATGACACTCATAGAAGTTCGTGGCCGACCAAACTCGGTGCGGCCGGCGGGCCATGTCGGCGTGAACGAACGTGACTACGCAGAAGCTTGGAAGGGAATTCCGGTTTCCTCTGAAAACCAGGAGATGGCCACGAGGCCGAAGCCTATCCCGAAATATGCTGCACAGCAGCATGCTTCGAGTGATTCTCGTTCGCGGCCTTCGAAGACCTCAGGCGTCGTAGAACAGCGTCCCGGTATTGAGCGGGCTGTACGAGAGGTAGATCGGGATGGTCTCGAATGGCGAATTGCCGGTATTGAATAGGCCGTTCGCCCCGCTGACCACAACCGGGGCCGTGGGGGCGGCGCCGACCGTTTCGTGGTAGATGGCGACGTTGTTGGCGGTGTAGACGGTCAGCGTCGTTCCCTGCGGAACGTAGCCGCCCACCGAGCCGGTGCCCAGCGACGCGGGGATGTCTCCCCACAGGCCACCGGAATCCACGAACGCGTCGTTGACGGTGACCGCGGTGCCGCCGTTGACCGACACCTTCAGCGTGGTCACGGGCGCCCCCGACGACGAGGTGAGGGCGGTCAGCGGGTTGGCGCCGAACTGCGCGCTACCCGCGGGCTCGTTGAGGAGCACACCCTGGCCGAGGGTGTCCGGCAGGGCTTGCACGGGGCTGGTGGACAACGGCCCGACCAGATTGCTCCCGCCGATGCCCAGAACGGGAAGCCCGTCGGTGACCGGCAAATTCGTTGACATGCCGTTCTGCGTCTGTGTCACGGAGGTGACGACGGCAACCTGGGTCGGCTGGCTGACGATGCCGTTCCCGAAATTGACGGATGCCGAATACGTTGTGTACTTCTCGGTCAGGGTGTTTCCGCCGTCGCCGTAGGTGACGGTGCCGGTCCCGGTGGGCGTGCCCAGGGTCGCGAAATTGACGTCTTGTGGCGGAACGACCAGACCTCGAGATCCGGTGTCGAAGATCACCTGCGAGTTCGGCCCGCCGGCGATGGAGACGTCGACGTAGGGTCGGTTGATTTGCTGGTCCACCTGCACCGGGATGGTGGGCGCACCGCCGGTGCCGCCGGCGGCTCCGGGCAGGCCCAACATCCCGGCGGCGCCGCCGGTGCCGCCGGGACCGCCCGCGACCCCGCCTGGGCCGCCGGAAACCCCGCCGGTCCCGCCCGCGCCGCCGTTGCCGACGAGCGAGCCGCCGCGGCCGCCGATACCGCCGAGGCCGCCGAGCTCCCCGCCCAATCCGCCGGGGCCGCCGTTGCCGAACCACACCGCGCTGCCCCCGGCGCCCCCTGTGCCGAAGGGGCCGCCGATCCCGCCCGCGCCGCCGTTGCCCCAAAGCAGGCCGCCGGTGCCGCCGGGCCCGCCGGGCGCGTCCCAGCCGCCCATGCCGCCGGTGCCACCGAAGCCGATCAGCCCGGCCGGACCGCCTGGGCCGCCGGCTTGCCCGGTCGTTCCCGACCCGCCGCTGCCGCCGCTGCCCAGCAAGATCCCGGCCGGCCCGCCGGCCTGCCCCGTCCCCGGCGCCCCGTTGAGGCCGTTGCCGATCAGCGGGCGTCCCACCAGCAGCTCGGTGGGCAGGTTGATCGCCCCCAGAACGTCCTGCCCGAGGAGCTGCAGCGGGTTGGTGCCGGCGGCCTCGGTCGCCGCATACGCGCCGGCGCCCGTGCTCAGCGCCCGGACGAACTGGGCGTGAAACGCCGCCGCCTGCGCGCCGAGCGCCTGATAGTCCAGGGCGTGGCCGGAAAACAGCGACGCGAGGGCGGCCGACACCTCGTCGCCGGCGGCCGCCACCACGGCGGTGGTCGAGGCCGCCGCCGCCCGGTGGGCCGCCGCCACCGACGATCCGATGCCCGCCAGGTCGCCGGCCGCATCCGCGACGAGTGCCGGCTCGATCAGCAACGACATTCTTCGACCCCCAGCGCTACCGGCCGCCCAGCGATACGCGGATGGTAATCCGCCGCAGCGACGAATTTCGCAGTTTTCACGGCCTGCCGCCGGGCTTTCCCGGTGCCCGTGCGACGGCTACTAGCCTGGGAACGTGCCAGATCCCGCAACGTATCGCCCCGCGCCCGGGTCCATCCCGGTCGAGCCCGGCGTCTACCGGTTCCGGGACGCGCACGGGCGGGTCATCTACGTCGGCAAGGCCAAGAGCCTGCGCAGCAGGCTGACGTCCTACTTCGCCGACATCGCCGGCCTGCATCCGCGAACCCGGCAGATGGTGACCACCGCGGCCAAGGTCGAGTGGACGGTGGTCAACACCGAAGTCGAGGCGCTGCAGCTGGAATACAACTGGATCAAGGAGTTCGATCCGCGCTTCAACGTCCGCTACCGCGACGACAAGTCCTACCCGGTGCTGGCCGTCACGCTGAACGAGGAGTTTCCCCGGCTGATGGTCTATCGCGGCCCGCGCCGCAAGGGTGTTCGCTATTTCGGCCCGTACTCCCATGCCTGGGCGATCCGCGAGACGCTGGATCTGCTCACCCGCGTCTTCCCGGCGCGTACCTGCTCGGCCGGAGTCTTCAAGCGGCACAAGCAGATCGACCGCCCGTGCCTGCTCGGCTACATCGACAAATGCTCGGCCCCCTGCGTCGGCCGGGTCAGCGCCGAGCAGCACCGGCAGATCGTCGAGGACTTCTGCGACTTCCTGTCCGGCAAGACCGACCGGTTCGCGCGCGACCTGGAGCAGCAGATGAACGCCGCTGCCGAGGAACTCGACTTCGAGCGGGCCGCGCGGCTCCGCGACGACCTCGGCGCGTTGAAGCGGGCCATGGAAAAGCAGGCGGTGGTGCTCGGCGACGGCACCGACGCCGACGTGGTCGCCTTCGCCGACGACGACCTGGAGGCCGCGGTGCAGGTATTCCATGTCCGCGGCGGCCGGGTGCGCGGCCAGCGCGGCTGGATCGTCGAAAAGTCCGGGGATCCGGGCGAATCCGGCGAGGAGCGGTTGGTCGAGCAATTCCTGACGCAGTTCTACGGCGAGCAGGCCGAACTGGACGGGGCCGCCGACGAATCCACCAATCCCGTGCCCCGGGAGGTGCTGGTGCCGTGCCTGCCGTCCAACGCCGACGAGCTGACCGCCTGGCTGTCCGGGCTGCGCGGGTCGCGGGTCGCGCTGCGGGTCCCGCGGCGCGGCGACAAGCGCGCGCTGGCCGAAACCGTGCAGCGCAACGCGAAAGAGGCGCTGCAGCAACACAAGCTGAAGCGGGCCGGCGACTTCAACGCCAGATCGGCTGCGCTGCAGAATATTCAAGAGGCGCTGGGGCTGGCGGATGCGCCGCTGCGCATCGAATGCGTCGACATCAGCCACGTGCAGGGCACCGACGTGGTGGGCTCGCTGGTGGTGTTCGAGGACGGCCTGCCGCGCAAGTCGGACTACCGCCACTTCGGCATCCGGGAGGCCGCCGGGCAGGGACGCTCCGACGACGTGGCCTCCATCGCCGAGGTCACCCGCCGCCGGTTCGCGCGGCACCTCAACGAGCAAAAAGACCCCAATATGCTTTCCCCGGAAGGGAAATCGCGCCGCTTCGCCTACCCGCCCAATCTGTTCGTCGTCGACGGCGGTGCGCCGCAAGTCAACGCGGCATCGGCCGTGCTCGACGAACTCGGCATCACCGACGTCGCCGTCATCGGCCTGGCCAAGCGGCTGGAGGAGATCTGGGTGCCGTCGGAGCCCGACCCGATCATCATGCCCCGCAACAGCGAGGGCCTCTACCTGCTGCAGCGCGTGCGTGACGAGGCGCACCGGTTCGCCATCGCCTACCATCGCAGCAAGCGATCCAAGCGAATGACCGCCTCGGCGCTGGATTCGGTGCCAGGATTGGGGGAGCATCGCCGCAAGGCGCTGGTAACCCATTTCGGATCGATAGCCCGCCTCAAGGAGGCCACCGTCGACCAGATCACCGCCGTTCCGGGCATCGGCATGGCCACCGCCACGGCCGTCCTCGAGGCGCTGCGACCCGAGCCACCGGAAGTCGCCGAATGACAAGCCAGGACGAGTTCACCGACAACCACCCGGGCGACGCCTACCCCGAAGACGGGGCCGGCATCGACGTCGTGCTGGTGACGGGGTTGTCGGGCGCCGGGCGGGGCACGGCGGCCAAGGTGCTCGAGGACCTCGGCTGGTACGTGGCCGACAACCTGCCGCCCCAGCTGATCACCCGGATGGTCGATTTCGGGCTGGCCGCGGGTTCGCGGATCACCCAGCTGGCGGTGGTGATGGACGTGCGGTCGCGGGGATTCACCGGCGATCTCGACGAGGTGCGCACCGAACTGGCCACCCGCAACATCACCCCGCGCGTGGTGTTCATGGAGGCCTCCGACGACATGCTGGTGCGCCGCTACGAACAGAACCGCCGCAGCCATCCGCTGCAGGGCGAGCAGACGCTGGCCGAGGGCATCGCCGCCGAACGCCGGATGCTGGCGCCGGTCCGCGCCACCGCCGACCTGATCATCGACACCTCGACGCTGTCGGTGCGGGGCCTGCGGGAGAGCATCGAGCGGGCGTTCGGCGGCGAGACCGGCGCGTCCACCAGCGTCACCGTCGAGTCCTTCGGCTTCAAGTACGGCCTGCCGATGGACGCCGACATGGTGATGGACGTCCGGTTCCTGCCCAACCCGCACTGGGTCGACGACCTGCGCCCGCTCACCGGCGAGCATCCCGCGGTGCGCGACTACGTGTTGGGCCAGCCCGGCGCGGAGGAGTTCCTGGACGCTTACCATCGTTTGCTGAACCTGGTTGTCGACGGCTATCGCCGGGAGGGCAAGCGTTACATGACGGTCGCCATCGGCTGCACCGGCGGCAAGCATCGCAGCGTCGCGATCGCCGAGGCGTTGATGCAGCTGCTGCGGGGCAACCCGCAGCTGGCCGTGCGGGTGCTGCACCGGGATCTGGGTCGCGAATGAGCTCGGCGACAAACAAGGGCATCGTCGCGCTGGGGGGTGGGCACGGCCTGTATGCGACGCTGTCGGCGGCGCGCCGGCTGACGCCCCACGTCACCGCGGTCGTCACCGTCGCCGACGACGGTGGCTCGTCGGGCCGGCTGCGCAGCGAACTGGAGGTGATCCCGCCCGGCGATCTGCGAATGGCCTTGGCGGCGTTGGCATCCGACAGCCCGCACGGGCGGCTGTGGGCGACCATCCTGCAGCACCGATTCGGCGGCACCGGCGCGCTGGCCGGGCACCCGATCGGCAACTTGCTGCTGGCCGGCCTCAACGAGGTGCTCGCCGATCCGGTCGCGGCCCTCGACGAGCTCGGCCGCATCCTCGGCGTGAAGGGCAGGGTGTTGCCGATGTGCCCGATCGCGCTGCAGATCGAGGCGGACGTGTCCGGCCTGGAGACCGACCCGCGGATGTTCCGCCTGATCCGCGGCCAGGTGGCGATCGCCACCACGCCGGGCAAGGTGCGGCGGGTGCGGCTGTTGCCGCCCAACCCGCCGGCGACCCGGCAGGCCGTCGACGCCATCATGGCCGCCGACCTGGTGGTGCTGGGGCCCGGATCCTGGTTCACCAGCGTGATCCCGCACGTGCTGGTCCCCGGGCTGGCCTCGGCGTTGCGGGCGACCACCGCGCGGCGGGCCCTGGTGCTCAACCTGGTCGCCGAGCCCGGAGAGACGGCCGGCTTCTCGGTGGAACGCCACCTGCACGTGCTGGCGCAGCACGCGCCCGGATTCACCGTGCACGACATCATCATTGACGCCGAACGGGTGACCGGTGAGCGCGAACGCGAGCAACTGCGCCGGACCGCGACGCTGCTGGAAGCCGAGGTCCACTTCGCCGACGTGTCCCGACCTGGTACACCTTTACATGACCCGGGCAAGCTCGCGGCGGCGCTCGACGGGGTCCGAGCGGGCCACACATCTGGTTTACAAGGTGGCCCGAAAGGCCCGGGAGCCCCTTCGGCGACCACCACGAACGAGATCCGCGTCGACGGCGAGAGAGGTGACGACGCGTGGCGATGACGACCGAAGTCAAGGACGAGCT
Source organism: Mycobacterium sp. E2699 (assembly GCF_001666745.1). Taxonomy (NCBI): domain Bacteria; kingdom Bacillati; phylum Actinomycetota; class Actinomycetes; order Mycobacteriales; family Mycobacteriaceae; genus Mycobacterium; species Mycobacterium sp. E2699. The sequence continues at coordinate 66,227 of NZ_LZJH01000090.1, forward strand.
GAGCCGCCTGGTGGTGAAGTCGGTCAGCGCGCGGCGCGCCGAGGTCACGTCGCTGCTGAGGTTCGCCGGCGGGTTGCACATCGTCGGCGGCCGGGTCGTCGTCGAGGCCGAGGTGGATCTGGGCAACGTCGCGCGCCGGCTGCGCAAGGACATCTTCGAGCTCTACGGGTACAACGCCGTCGTGCATGTGTTGTCGGCCAGTGGAATTCGCAAGAACACGCGCTACGTGCTGCGGGTGGCCAACGACGGCGAGGCGCTCGCCCGGCAGACCGGTCTGCTCGACATGCGGGGCCGTCCGGTGCGCGGGCTGCCCGCCCAGGTCGTCGGCGGCAGCATCGCCGACGCCGAGGCGGCCTGGCGGGGCGCCTTTTTGGCGCACGGCTCGCTCACCGAGCCGGGACGTTCGTCGGCGCTGGAGGTCAGCTGCCCCGGCCCGGAGGCCGCGCTGGCGCTGGTCGGTGCGGCGCGCCGGCTGGGGGTCAGCGCCAAGGCGCGCGAGGTGCGCGGTGCCGACCGGGTGGTGGTGCGCGACGGCGAGGCGATCGGCGCCCTGCTGACCCGGATGGGGGCCCAGGACACCCGGCTGGTCTGGGAGGAGCGCCGGATGCGTCGCGAGGTCCGCGCGACGGCCAACCGGCTGGCCAATTTCGACGACGCCAACCTGCGCCGCTCGGCGCGCGCGGCGGTCGCGGCGGCCGCCCGGGTGGAGCGCGCGCTCGAGATCCTCGGCGATACCGTCCCGGAGCATCTGGCCTCGGCGGGCAGGCTGCGCGTCGAGCACCGGCAGGCGTCGCTGGAGGAGCTGGGCCGGCTGGCCGAGCCGCCGATGACGAAAGACGCTGTGGCCGGCCGCATTCGGCGGCTGCTGTCGATGGCCGACCGCAAGGCGAAAGTCGAGGGCATCCCGGACACCGAGTCGGCGGTGACGCCCGACCTCTTGGAGGACGCCTGATCGGGGGGCTACGGTTCTCCCATGAAGCGGCTTTCGAGTGTCGACGCGGCGTTTTGGTCCGCGGAAACTGCGGGCTGGCACATGCATGTGGGCGCGCTCGCGATCTGCGATCTCACTGATGCACCCGACTTCAGCTTTCAACGCGTTCGCCAGCTGATCATCGAGCGCCTGCCCGAGCTGCCGCAGTTGCGCTGGCGCGTCACCGGCGCACCGCTGGGGCTCGACCGGCCGTGGTTCGTCGAGGACGAGGAACTCGACGTCGACTTCCACATCCGGCGCATCGCGGTGCCCGCGCCGGGAGGCCGGCGCGAGGTCGACGAGCTCGTGGGTCGGCTGATGTCTTACAAGCTCGACCGCTCGCGACCGCTGTGGGAGCTCTGGGTCATCGAGAATGTAAAGGGCAACCGGGTCGCGACGCTGACCAAGATGCACCACGCCATCGTCGACGGCGTCTCTGGCGCCGGGCTGGGCGAAATCCTGCTGGACGTCACCCCCGAGCCGCGGCCGCCGAAAGAGGAGACGGTGGGATCGCTGGTGGGATTCCAGCTCCCCGGCATCGAGCGGCGCGCGGTGGGTGCTCTGGTCAACCTGGCGGTGAAAACGCCGTTTCGGATCACCAGGCTGCTGGAGCAGACGGTGCGCCAGCAGATCGCCGCTCTGGGCGTCACCAGCAGGCCGCCGGGCTACTTCGAGGCGCCCAAGACCCGATTCAACGCGCCGGTGTCACCTCACCGGCGGATCACCGGCTGCCGCGTCGAGCTGGACCGGGCCAAGGCTGTCAAGGACGCCTTTGGTGTCAAGCTCAACGACGTGGTGCTGGCCCTCGTGGCCGGGGCCGCCCGAGAGTACCTCCTGAAACATGACGAGTTGCCGGCCAAACCGCTCATCGCGCAGATCCCGGTCTCGACGCGCACCGACGAAAGCAAGAGCGACGTCGGCAACAAGATCAGCTCGATGACCGCATCGCTGGCCACTGACATCGAAGACCCCGCCGATCGGCTGAGGGCCATCCATGAAAGCACCCAAAGCGCCAAAGGTATGGCCAAAGCGCTTTCGGCGCACCAGATCATGGGCCTTACCGAGACCACGCCGCCGGGATTGCTGCAGCTGGCCGCCCGGGCCTATACCGCCACCGGGCTGTCGCGCAACCTGGCCCCGATCAACCTGGTGGTGTCCAATGTCCCCGGCCCGCCCATGCCTCTTTACATGGCCGGCGCCAAACTGGAGTCGCTGGTGCCGCTCGGCCCGCCCGTCATGGACATCGCTTTGAATATCACCTGCTTCTCGTACGAGAAATACCTGGACTTCGGATTTGTCACCACCCCCGAAGTCGCCAATGACATCCACGAGATGGCCCGCGCCGTCGAGCCGGCGCTGACCGAGCTGGAGAAGGCCGCCGCGCGGGAGTGATCGCCGGCAACGTCCGGTAGCCGAGCGGGCTTTTCGCGATCACCCACGACATGTCGGGACTTTCTGCCCTAGTGCCTGCCCGCCCCGAGGCCGTAACTAGAACAAGTTACAGTTCGCATTTTATGCCGCTGTACAGCAGGAACAATGACATATTGGCCGAGATTGCAACGTTCTCTAGCCTTGTGACCAGCTCGCCCCGGAGGTAAGCAGTGACGTCCATTCAAGTACTCGATGCTCAATCCGTCTTGGCCGCCATCGACGACCTGCTGCCCAAGCTGAGGCAGCGCGCGCCGGAGACGGAGGAGCTGCGGCGGCTGCCGGACGCGACGGTCAGCGAGCTGCAGGAGATCGGCTTCTTCCGGCTGCTGCAGCCGGCGCAGTGGGGTGGCATGCAGTGCGATCCGACGGTGTTCTTCGAGGCCGTCCGGCGGCTGGCCAGTGCGTGCGGGTCTACCGGGTGGGTGGCATCGATCCTCGGCGTGCACAACTGGCACGCGGCGCAATTCGACCAGCAGGCCCAGCAGGACGTGTGGGGCGAGGACCCGAACGTGCGGATCTCCTCGTCGTACGCCCCGATGGGCGCCGGTCAGGTGGTCGACGGCGGTTATCTGCTCAATGGCTCGTGGCACTGGTCGTCGGGTTGCGACCACGCCACGTGGACCTTCGTCGGCGGCCCGGTGATCAAGGACGGCCAGCCGGTCGACTTCGGCAGCTTCTTGATCCCCATCGGCGATTACCACATCGACGACGTCTGGCACGTCGTCGGCCTGAAGGGCACCGGCAGCAACACCCTGGTGGTCAAGGACGTGTTCGTGCCCCGGCACCGGTTCCTGTCCTACAGGTCGATGAATGACCACACCGCCGGCGGGCTGGTGGTGAACACCGATCCGGTCTACCGAATGCCATGGGGCACCATGCATCCCACCACGATCACCGCCCCCATCGTCGGGATGGCCTACGGCGCCTACGACTCCCACGTCGAACATCAGGGGAAGCGGGTGCGCGCGGCGTTCGCGGGTGAGAAGTCCGCAGAGGACCCCTTCGCCAAGGTGCGCATCGCCGAGGCGGCCAGCGACATCGACGCCGCGTGGCGGCAACTGATGGGCAACGTCGGCGACGAGTACGCGTGCCTGCTGGCGGGTCGGGAAGTCCCGTTCGAGCTGCGGGCCCGGGCCCGTCGCGACCAGGTGCGTGCCACCGCCCGCGCGATCGCCGCGATCGACCGCTTGTTCGACGCCTCGGGCGCCACCGCGCTGGCCAACAGCAGCCCCATTCAACGGTTTTGGCGCGACGCGCACGCCGGCCGGGTGCACGCCGCCAACGATCCCGAGCGGGCCTACCTGATCTTCGGCAATCACGAATTCGGGCTGCCGCCCGGCGACACGATGGTCTGACACCCACAGGAGACAGCGATGACCTGCCCGCACCTTCCCCCCGGTTTCGACCCGACCGACCCGGACATCTACGCCGAGCGCCTGCCCGTCGAGGAGCTCGCCGAGTTGCGCCGCAGCGCGCCGATCTGGTGGTGTGACCAGCCCATCGGCAAGGGCGGTTTCAACGACGGCGGCTTCTGGGTGGTGACGAAGCACAAGGACGTCAAGGAGGTGTCGCTGCGCAACGACGTCTTCTCCAGCTGGCTCAACGGCGCCATCCCGCGTTTCGCCGACGACATGAGCCGCGAGGACATCGACTTGCAGCGGTTCGTTCTGCTCAACATGGACCCGCCGCACCACACCCGGCTGCGCAGGATCATCTCCCGCGGGTTCACGCCGCGCGCGATCGGCCGGCTGCGCGACGAGCTCAACGAGCGGGCGCAGGTCATCGCCAAGACCGCCGCGGCGGAGGGCACCGGCGATTTCGTGGAGCAGGTCGCGTGCGAGCTGCCGCTGCAGGCCATCGCCGGGTTGCTGGGGGTGCCGCAGGAGGACCGCGGCAAGCTGTTCCGGTGGTCCAACGAGATGACCGGCGCCCAGGATCCGGAGTACGCGCACATCGATCCCAAGGTGTCGTCGGCGGAGGTGCTGGCCTACGCGATGAAGATGGCGGAGGTCAGGGCCGAGAACCCTTGCGACGACATCGTTTCCACGCTGCTGCAGGCGGACATCGACGGCGAGAAGCTTTCCGACGACGAATTCGGGTTCTTCGTGATGATGCTGGCGGTCGCCGGCAACGAGACCACCCGCAATTCGATCACCCAGGGCATGATGGCGTTCGCCGACTTCCCGGCCCAGTGGGAGCTGTACAAGAAGGAGCGCCCGGAGACCGCGGCGGACGAGATCGTACGGTGGGCCACCCCGGTGACGGCGTTCCAGCGCACCGCCAAGGAGGACACCGAACTGTCGGGGGTGACGATCAAGAAGGGGCAGCGGGTGTTGATGTTCTACCGCTCGGCCAACTTCGACGAGGACGTGTTCACCGATCCGTTCGAGTTCGACGTCTTACGTAACCCCAACCCGCACGTCGGATTTGGCGGCACCGGCGAGCACTACTGCATCGGCGCGAACCTGGCGAAGTTGACGATCAACCTGATGTTCAACGCCATCGCCGACCACATGCCCGACCTCACGCCCGTCTCGAAACCGGAGCGGATTCGGTCGGGATGGCTCAACGGCATCAAGCACTGGCACGTCGACTACACCGGTGGGTGCCCCGTCGCGCACTGATCGGTTCGGCTACCGGGGCTGCTCGACCTTCGTCCGCAGGTTCTCGTCCACCTCGGTGTGCCAGTGCTTGTTGGCGGCCGTGGTGTCGACCTCGTACTCGAAGCGGTCGGTCATCTCCGGCGTCACGTCGGCCGCATCCACATAGAACTGCTGATACCAGCGGCGCAGCTGATAGACCGGGCCGTCCTCTTCGACCAGCAACGGGTTTTCGATGCGGGTCTTGTGCTTCCAGATCTCGACGTCCTGCAGGAAGCCCATGCTGACGCCCTCGGTGAACGCCTTGGACAGCTTCTCGGTGTCGGCCTCGTCCATGCCCGCGGGCTTTTTCACGATGATGCCCCAGTGCAGCATGAAGGAGTTCTGCGTGACGGGGTAGTGGCAGTTGACCAGGATCGACTCGACTTTGTAGCCGCCGTAACTGTTGTGCAGCCAGTTGATCATGAACGACGGGCCGAAGTAGGAAGCCTCGGAATCGAGCAACTGCTCACCGGTGTAGTGCGACCCGCCGAGGTGCACGTCGGGCCGGCCGACGGTGCGCAGGTATTGCGACGCGATGTGGCCCTCGAAGACGTTCTTGAAGTACGTCGGGAAGCCGTAGTGCACGTAGAAGAAGTGCGCCATGTCGACGATGTTGTCGACGATCTCGCGGCAGTTCGAGCCTTCGATGAGCTCACTGCGCCATCGCCAGTCGGTCCATGCGTCACTGGCGGCCTCGGGGATGTCGGGGATCTGTAGTTCCGGTGACGGTGGGTTGCCCTCGTGGTCATGCCAGACGAACAACAGACCGTTATGCACCTCGGTGGGCCAGGTGCGGGTGCGCGCCATTCGCGGGGTGCGCTTGGCGTACGGCACCTCCTTGCACCTGCCGTCGCCGCCCCACCGCCAGTCGTGAAACGGGCACGCGACGGTGTCGCCCTTGACGACGCCCTGCGACAGGTCACCGCCCATGTGACGGCAGTACGCGTCGAGGACCCGCAGGTTGCGTTCGGTGTCGGCGAAGACGACCAGCTTGGTGCCGAAGATGTTGACCGCGTGGGGCTTGCCGTCGAGGAAGTCCTTGGCCACGCCCAGGCAATGCCACCCGCGGGCGAACCGGGTCGGCAGCGTGCCGACGTCGATTTCCCGGACGCCGACCCCGGCGGTATCGATACTCACTTCGCGCCTCCACGTGCTCAGCGACTAGAACACGTTATAGTTTCGCCTCTGCGATGCGAACATCGATGCAGGCGAAAGCCCCTAAAGATGTGACTTATGGCCCTAGGTGATCACCGCGTGGGACTCGGCCTCCCACCGCGCCGAGCGTGGGGGTTATGCACGGCTTTCCCGAAATTTTCGTCCATATCACCCACGCTCGGCGGATGAAGTCCTAGTCGCGTTCGGGCGGGTTCGTCGCGTACACCCACGACAGGAAGCGCCCGACGGCCTCGGCGGAGCGGTGCGCCCGCGGGGAACTGAAGATGTCGAAAGCGTGTTGGGCGTGCGGCAATTCGGCGTACGCGACCGGGGACTTCGACACCGCGCGCAATTCCTCGACGAACTCCTGCGCCTCCCCGACGGGGATCAGCGAGTCGTCGCGGCCGTGCAGCACGAAAAACGGCGGGGCGTCGGCCCTGAGCTCGCGGATCGGCGACGCGTCGTGGTAGATGTGCCGGTGCGTGGCGAATTTCCGCTTGACGACGAACTTTTCGAGCAGCCCGACGAACTCGGGACGACCCTCGCCCTGGGTGGAGAACCAGTCGTAGCGCCCGTACACCGGAACCGCGGCGGTCACCGAGGTGTCGGCCTCCTCGAAGCCCGGCTGGAATTTGGGGTCGTTGGGGGTCAGCGCCGCCAGCGCGGACAGGTGGCCGCCGGCCGAGCCGCCCGTGATCGCGACGAAGTTCGGGTCGCCGCCGAAGCGGGCGATGTTCTCCTTGACCCAGGCCAGCGCCCGCTTGACGTCGACGATGTGGTCGGGCCAGGTGTGCACGGGGGACACCCGGTAGCCGATCGACACGCACACCCAGCCGCGGGCGGCCAGGTGGCTCATCAGCGGGTAGGCCTGGGGACGGCGCATCCCGATCACCCAGGCGCCGCCGGGGACCTGCAGCAGCACCGGCGCCTTACCGTCGCGCGGCAGGTCGCGGCGCCGCCAGATGTCGGCCAGGTTGGCGCGCCCGTGTGGGCCGTAGGACACCACGTTCGTCTTCTCGACATAGCGCCGGCGCGCCACGGTGTTGCCCAGCGGCAGGCTGCGCCGACCGCTGCGGGTGGGCTTCGTCTGCGGCAGCGCCTCCAGCGCCTCGGTGTAGTCGTGCCCCAACTGCTCGCGCAGGCCGGCCTCCAGCACCGGGCCCGGCGTGGTGATGCCGCGATAGCGGATCACCCCCAGGATGGCCCAGGACGCGGCCGTCATCGCCAGCGCCGCCTTGCCGCGCCGCCCGGCGAAGTCGCCACGACGCCCCCGTCGCAGCGCGTCCACCAGCGAGGCGGAAAAGTAGACCCCCGGCACCTCCGAAGTCGGCCAGCCGAACCAGAACACCAGCACGGTGCTGTACCCCTTGCGGGCCAGCGGGCGTAATCCGTTGGCGGCGTTGGCCAATTCCAGTGCGGCGCGCGCCAGCGGCCTCGGCTGCCTGAAGTTGAATCGCATCAGCCGCCGACCCGGGCCTGCAACTCGTTGCGGAGGATCTTGCCGGTGCTGCCGCGGGGCAGCTCGTCGAGGACGGCGATCTCGCGGGGGACCTTGTAGTTGGCGAGGTTGTCCCGGACGTGCTGCTTGAGCGTGTCGGTGGTGGCGTCCGCGCCCGGGGCCAGCACCACGAAGGCCGCCAGCCGCTGGCCGTAATGCTCGTCGTCCACGCCGATCACCGCGGCCTCCGCCACGTCAGGATGCGCCGCCAGCGTCTTCTCCACCTCGATCGGGTAGACGTTCTCGCCGCCGGACACGATCATCTCGTCGTCGCGGCCGACCACGAACAGCCGCCCGGCGTCGTCGAGGTACCCGACGTCACCCGACGACATGAAGCCGTCGTGGAAGTCTTTGGTGGTGCCGGACGTGTAGCCCTCGAACTGGGTGTCGTTGCGCACGTAGATGGTGCCGACCTCGCCGGTGGGCAGCTCGTTGAATTCGGGGTCCAGGATGCGGATTTCGGTTCCCTCGGCGGGCCGGCCCGCGGTGTCGGGCGCCGCCCGCAGGTCCGCCGGGGTGGCGGTGGCGATCATGCCGGCCTCGGTGGCGTTGTAGTTGTTGTAGATCACGTCGCCGTACTGGTCCATGAACGCGATGACGACGTCGGGGCGCATCCGCGAGCCGGACGCCGCGGCGAACCGCAATGACTTGCAGTCGTACCGGTTTCGCACCTCGGCGGGCAGCTCCATGATGCGGTCGAACATCACCGGCACCACGGCCAGGCCCGCCGCCCGGTGGCGGTCGATGAGGTCCAGGGTGGCCTCGGGGTCGAATTTGCGCCGGGTCACCACGGTGCACGCCATCGACGCGGCGAAGATCAACTGGGAAAAGCCCCACGCGTGGAACATCGGCGCCACGATCACGACGGTCTCTTCCGCCCGCCACGGCGTGCGGTCCAGGATCGCCTTGAGGGTGCCGACCCCGGCGTTGCCGCCAGTTTGGTTGGCGCCCTTGGGCGTTCCGGTGGTGCCGGAGGTCAGCAGGATCATCCTGCCCTTGCGTGCGGTGCGGTGCGGCCGTTGGCCGGCGTGATCGGCGATGAGCCGCTCGACCGTCGGCTCGCGCGCCCCGCCGTCGGTCCACGCCAAGATGCGGGTCGCGTCCGGCTTGTCGGCCAGCGCGCGGTCCACCGTCTCGGTGAACTCCTCGTCGTAGACCACGGCGTCGACGCCTTCGCGATTGACCACGTCGGCCAGCGCCGGCCCGGCGAACGACGTGTTGAGCAGCACCACATCGGAGCCGATCCGCGCGGCGGCCACCACGGCCTCGACGAAGCCGCGGTGGTTGCGGCACATGACCCCGACGACCTTCGGTTGGCCCGAGGGCAGGCCCTGCAGCGCCGCGCCGAAGGCGTTGATCCGCTCGTCGAGCTGCCGCCAGGTCAGCGTGCCGAGTTCGTCGATGAAGCCGGGACGGTCCGGGCAGCGCGCCGCCGCGCTGGCGAAGCCCACGGTCATGCCCAGGCCCTCGCGGCGCATGGCGGCGGCCATTTTCAGGTAGCGGTCGGGGCGCATCGGCGCGATCATCCCTGCGCGCCACAGGGTGCCCAGTACCCCGAGCGCCTGATTGATGGGGGATGCCACGGCTCAGCCCAGGATCGGGAAGCGTCGCTTGGCGGCGAGCTCGGTGAGGGCCTGCTGCATCACCGACCGCACGTGCTCGTCGACCTCGTCGACGTCGGGGTCGTCACCGAACCGCGCGGCGATGTCGATGGGTTCCAGCACCCGCGTGACGATCTTGGTGGGCAGCGGCACGTTGGGCGGGACGACGGCGCTCAGCCCGAACGGGAAGCCGAACGACACCGGCAGAATTGCGCTGCGCAGCAAGCGCTTGACGCCCAGCCGTTCGGCCAGCCAGGTGCCGCGGGTCAAGTAGAGCTGGGTCTCCTGACCGCCGATGGACACCGCGGGGACGATGGGCACCCCGGCCTCGATGGCCGTGCTGACGTATCCCTTGCGGCCGTTGAAGTCGATGACGTTCTCCGAGAGCGTCGGACGGTAGGCGTCGTAATCGCCGCCGGGAAACACGACCACCACGCCGCCGGACCGCAGGGCCTTGGCGGCGTTCTCCCGGTTCGCCCGGATGTAACCGGTGCGCCGAAAGAGCGAGGCCGTGGGGCCGGTCATGAGGATGTCGTGGCTGAGCGTGTAGACCGGCCTGTCGTAGCCGAATTTCTCGTAGAAGTGAACGCTGAAGATCGGGACGTCCATGGGGAACATGCCGCCGGAGTGGTTGCCGACCACCAGCGCGCCGCCCGGCGGGAATGAATTCAGGCCGTGCACCTCGGACCGGAAGTACGTCTTCAAAAACGGGCGCATCACGCCCATCAGGCGCCGGGTCAGACCGGGGTCGAACTTGTCGATGTCCTCGATGTCTGGGCTGTCGCTGTCGCTCACATGTCTCCTTGTGGCTCCGGCGGGGCAGCATCGCCCCGTCGAGTCCCTCGATGGTAACGACCGAGGCGGGGGCCGCCGGCGTGATGTTTTGCCCGATTTAGTACCCAAGGCGGGTTTGGGCCAACCTACCGCGGAGGTATCCACTGCCCGGGCAGATGGTGCCGGTCGGAACGGGGGGAGGCCAATTCACGATGCGGTGTTGGGGAAACGTTCGTTTTCTGGCCTGTATTGCGTCCGGGGCCTATGGCGCCGGTGCGATCGGGGGGTTATTGTTACCTCTCGCCAAACACCCAACTGCCAGCTGAAAGGGCCGAAATGGACGTCGCCGGTTTGTCCGACGAGCGCGGCACCCGCTTGGCTGCTGGGCACGGTTCGAGCGGTGTTCGGGACCGACGCGGGGGCAGGCCCCGCAGCAGCGCGGTCCGCCCAGGCCCCGTCAATGTCCGTCAAGGAGGGGCCATGCCTTCGGTGACCATCAACCGACCCGCCCGCGATGTCATGTCGCCTGCGGCGGTCGAGACGGCGGACCACCGCCAGGCCGACTACTTCCGCCGGTTGCTCGCCCAGAGCCGCCGCCACATCGACCACCGGCTCGGTGAGTACCAGAAGGCGATCGTGACCGCCGAAGCCGCCGGGGACGCGGAGGGCGCCGGCAGCCTTCGGCGCATGGCGCGGGCCGAAGAGCAGGATCGCCGAACCCTGGACGACCTGCTGGAAAACCTGCAGCGGCGATTCCCGCATCGGGCGCGGCCCGCATCCCGGTAGCGCCGGGGCCGTCGGCGCCCCGATCAGGTTGCGCGGCAGCGATTCTCATTGACCCATACCGTCGGGTGCAGCGCTGCCGATAGATTGTATCCGCCAGCTGGTTTCACCTCCGACGGGAATGAGGCCGCCCATGGGATTCATGTCACCGGAGCTCCCGGACGTCGACCCCGACACCTGGCGGGCGTTGCCACGGGCAACGCGACTGCAGGTGGTGACCCGGCATTGGGCGGAACACGGCTTCGGCACCCCGTCCGCGGTGTACCTGCTGTACCTGCTCAAGATCGCCCTGTACGTCGCGGTGCCCGCCGCGATCATCTCGCTCACCCCGGGGCTGGGTGGGCTGGGCCGCATCGGCGACTGGTGGGCGCAGCCGATCGTGTATCAGAAGTTCGTCGTCTTCACGCTGCTGTTCGAGGTTCTCGGCTTCGGGTGCGGGTCGGGCCCGCTGACCGGGCGGTTCATGCCGCCGGTCGGCGGATTCCTCTACTGGTTGCGGCCCAATACGATTCGGCTGCCGCCCTGGCCGGGCAAGGTGCCGTTCACCGGCGGCGACACCCGCACGGTCGTCGACGTCGTCCTCTATGCCGTTGTGCTGGGCGGCGGGGTGTGGGCGTTGCTGTCGCCCGGCCCGCTGATCGACCCCGTCCGGGTCGCGCCGACGATCGTCGCGCTGGCGGTGTTGGGTCTGCGCGACAAGACCATCTTCCTCGCCGCCCGCGGCGAGCACTACTGGCTGAAGCTGATCGTGTTCTTCTTCCCGTTCGCCGACCAGATCGCGGCATTCAAGATCATCATGCTCGGGTTGTGGTGGGGCGCGGCGACTTCCAAGCTCAACCACCATTTCCCCTACGTCGTGTCGGTGATGACGAGCAACAACGCGCTGCTGCGGAGCAGGCTGTTCAACCCGCTCAAGCACGCCCTGTACCTCGACCCGGTCCACGACCTGCGGCCGTCGTGGTTGCCCAAGGTGATGGCGCACGTCGGCGGCACCACGGCCGAATTCCTGGTCCCCGGGATCCTGGTGTTCATCGCCGACGGGCACCCGTGGCGGTGGTTCCTGATCGCGTTCATGGTGATCTTCCACCTCAACATCCTGTCCAACCTCCCGATGGGCGTGCCGTTGGAGTGGAACGTGTTCTTCATCTTCTCGCTGTTCTACCTGTTCGGTCACTACGGCGGGATCCACGCCGTCGACCTTTCCTCGCCGCTGCTGCTCGCCATTCTGATCGTCGCGCTCGCCGTGGTGCCTATCGCGGGAAACCTGTTCCCGCAGAAGATTTCGTTCCTCCCGGCGATGCGCTACTACGCGGGGAACTGGGCCACGAGTGTGTGGTGCTTCCGCGCGGGCGCCGAGGACAGGATCGAGGCAAGTGTCGTGAAGAGCTCTGCGCTGGTGGTGAATCAGCTGGCCAAGCTCTACGACGCGAACACCGCCGAGATCATGAGCGACAAGACGGCCGCCTTTCGCGCGATGCACACTCACGGCCGCGCGCTCAACGGATTGCTGCCGCGCGCGATCGACAACGAGGCCGACTACAGCATCCGCGAGGGGGAGATCGTCGCCGGGCCCCTGGTCGGATGGAACTTCGGCGAAGGCCACCTGCACAACGAGCAGCTGCTCGAGGCGGTGCAGCGGCGCTGCGGATTCGCCGACGGGGACGTCCGCGTCATCGTGCTCGAGGGCCAACCGATCCACATCCAACGGCAGTGGTACCGCATCCTGGACGCCAAGGCCGGGCTGATCGAGGCGGGCTACGTCGAGGTCGCGGACATGCTGACCCGCCAGCCGTGGCCCGAGCCCGGTGACGAGTTCCCCGTCCACACCGCCACGCAGCGCGCCGCCCGTTGACGGTCGATCGGCTGTGGCGGCTCGCCGTGGCCAAACCGTGACAGAGATTTGACCAATTACGTACGCGCCCTTGCCCTTCCGCTGGTCACGGCACGTTTAGCATCCCTATTACAACTGTGTCAGTTGAAAGGGAATGTGAGCCATGCGGGCGGTTGTTCGGTGTGCGCTTGCCGTCGTCGGGATCGCTGCCAGCGTGGCTGCGGGGCCCGCCGACATCCGCTTCACCGCGGCGAGCCGGCCGTACGGCTCGGCCATCGCGTCGATATTGCCCGCGCGGGGCTCCGTGGTGGGGGTGGCGCACCCCGTGGTCGTGACCTTCAGCGCGCCGGTCGCCAACCGGCATGCCGCCGAGCGCGCCGTCCACGTCGCATCGGCGCCCCCGATGACCGGCAGGTACGAATGGCTCGACGACGACGTGGTGCGGTGGGTTCCCGACCGGTACTGGCCGGCGCACAGCACGGTGGCGCTCTCGGTGGGCGGCGTGGCCACGCAATTTCAGACGGGGCCCACCGTCCTCGGCGTCGCCAACATCGCCGATCACACGTTCAGGGTGAGCATCGACGGGGTCGACTCGGGACCGCCGCCGTCGCTGCCGGCGCCGCACCACCGGCCCCACTGGGGTGAAGCGGGCGTGCTGCCTGCCTCGATGGGCAGGCCGGAGTACCCGACGCCGGTCGGCTCCTACACCGTCCTGTCCAAGGAACGCACGGTGATCATGGACTCGAGCAGCGTCGGTATCCCCGTCGACGATCCCGACGGTTACCGGATTCCGGTGGACTACGCCGTCCGCATCACCGGCCGCGGCCTCTTCGTCCATTCGGCCCCGTGGGCCGTCAACGCGATGGGACTGGAGAATGTCAGCCACGGCTGCATCAGCCTGAGCCCCGAGGACGCGGAGTGGTACTTCAACACCGTCCACGTCGGGGATCCGGTGATCGTCGAGGACCGCCAACAGCCGGCCCCACAACCGGACCCGCAACGGCAGAAGCCGCCGCTGCTCTGGGAGGCTCCGCCCAGCTGACGTGCGAATGCGCGCGTTGCCGGACCCCCGCATACGAAACGGACCCGCTGTAGCTAACCAGCGGGTCCGTCAGGCGCGGAACCGACCTCAGTGCGCGGGGCCGGGTGCGATCGGCTGGCCGGGCGCGGGACCCCCGGCCGGCGGCGCGGCGACCGGGTCGCCCTTACCGGTCCCGGCCATGTCGATGATGGGAGCAGCGGCCGGCGCCGCGCCCTCGACGGGACCACCGGCCAGCGCGATCAGCGGAGCGCCGACCGGGACGACCGGCACCGGCGCACCCACGGGGATCGGCGCACCCACGGGAATCGGCGCACCTATCGGAACGGGCGCACCCACGGGGATGGGGGCGCCGACCGGAACCGGCGCACCCACCGGAACCGGGGCACCCACGGGCACCGGCGCACCCACGGGCACCGGCGCGCCGACGGGCACGGGCGCGGCGGCAGGCACCGGCGGCCCGAGCGCGATCAGCGGAGCACCGGCCGGCACCACCGGAACCGGCCCGGGCGCGACCACCGGAACACCGGACATGTCAGTGAGCGGGGCGCTACTCGTGCAGACCGTGGCGGCCGGTGCCGGTCCGCCGGCCGCGGGTGCGCCGGCCGCCGTTCCGCCCGCCGCGGGTCCGACCGCTCCCGGCGCGCCCGCGACCAGCGGTCCACCGGCGGCCGCCGGGCCGTGCGCTGCGGGCGCGCCCGCCTCGCCCGACTGTCCCTGGATGCACGCGTAGCCACCGGTTTTGAGCGGGGCGGCCGCCACATCCGGGCTCAACGCTATAGCGGCCCCGCACAGCCCGGCGATGGCGCCAACCGTGATGTTGAACCGATCAAAGCCCGTCATCAACCTCGACTCCTTAAGCATTCGCAATCAAATCCGGCAGCGTGACCGCACAGCCACACCGCGGCCGTGTCGAATGTATGGCTTGCCGTCGCTATTGGACACGCGACGATTCGGGGGCTTATCGAACCGATACAAAGGAGACACGCTCCGGTGACCGCAGCCGAGTGAACCTGGCCAGGGGCGGTGCAGGAGCCCGCGCTGTTACCGGCGCGCGGCGGCGCTTCCTGCTGATCTAGGCTGACGACGAGCGCGTAATCAGCGGACTCACGAAGACATCAGACGACAGGGAGAGACCAGTGACTGTCCGAGTAGGGATCAACGGCTTCGGTCGAATCGGACGCAACTTTTACCGGGCCCTTCTGGCTCAGCAGGAGCAGGGCTTGGGCAGTCCGGGGGCCGATATCGAGGTGGTGGCGGTCAATGACATCACCGACAACGCCACGCTGGCGCATTTGCTGAAGTTCGACTCGATATTGGGCCGCCTGCCCTACGACGTCACGCTGGAGGGCGAGGACACCATCGTGGTCGGCGCCACCAGGATCAAGGCGCTCGAGGTGCGCGAGGGTCCGGCGGCCATGCCGTGGAGCGACCTCGGCGTCGACGTCGTCGTGGAGTCCACGGGGTTGTTCACCAACGCGGCCAAGGCCAAGGGGCACCTGGACGCCGGCGCCAAGAAGGTGATCATCTCCGCGCCGGCCACCGATCCCGACATCACCATCGTGCTGGGCGTCAACGACGACAAGTACGACGGCAGCCAGAACATCATCTCCAACGCCTCCTGCACGACCAACTGCCTGGCGCCGGTGACCAAGGTGTTGCAGGACGAGTTCGGCATCGTCAAGGGCCTGATGACCACCGTTCACGCCTATACCCAGGACCAGAATCTGCAGGACGGCCCGCACAAGGACCTGCGCAGGGCGCGGGCGGCGGCGCTGAACATCGTGCCGACCTCCACGGGGGCGGCCAAGGCGATCGGGCTGGTGATGCCCGAGCTCAAGGGCAAGCTGGACGGGTATGCGCTGCGGGTGCCGATCCCCACCGGTTCGGTGACCGACCTCACCGTCGAGTTGTCCAAAGCCGCCGGCGCCGAGGACATCAACGCCGCGTTCAAGGCCGCCGCCGAGGGACGGCTCAAGGGCATCCTGAAGTACTACGACGCACCGATCGTGTCCAGTGACATCGTCACCGACCCGCACAGCTCGATCTTTGACTCCGGGCTGACCAAGGTGATCGACAACCAGGCCAAGGTGGTGTCCTGGTACGACAACGAATGGGGCTACTCCAACCGCCTCATCGACCTGGTCGCGCTGGTCGGCAAGTCGCTGTAATCGTGTCTGTACCAAGCCTGGAGGACCTTCTGGCCGAAGGGGTTTCGGGCCGCGGCGTGCTGGTGCGCTCCGACCTGAACGTCCCCCTCGACGAGGACGGCGCCATCACCGACGCCGGCCGCATCAGCGCGTCCGTGCCGACGTTGCGGGCGCTTCTCGAGGCCGGCGCCAAGGTCGTGGTCACCGCGCACCTCGGCCGTCCCAAGAACGGGCCCGACCCGAAGTTCTCGCTGGCGCCGGTCGCCGCGGCGCTCGGCGACCAGCTCGGCCGGCACGTCCAGCTGGCCGGCGATGTCGTCGGAGGTGACGCGCTGGCCCGTGCCGAGGGGCTGACCGACGGCGACATCCTGCTGCTGGAGAACATCCGCTTCGATCCGCGAGAGACCAGCAAGGACGACGGCGAGCGGTTGGCGCTGGCCCGGCAACTGGCCGAATTGGTCTCGCCCGACGGCGCTTTCGTCTCCGACGGCTTCGGGGTGGTGCACCGCAAGCAGGCTTCGGTGTACGACGTGGCTACCCTGCTGCCGCACTACGCCGGCACGCTGGTGGCCGAGGAGATCCGGGTGCTGGAGCAGCTGACCAGCTCGACCAAGCGCCCCTACGCGGTGGTGCTCGGCGGGTCGAAGGTGTCCGACAAGCTCGGCGTGATCGAGTCGCTGGCGACGAAGGCCGACAGCATCGTTATCGGCGGCGGCATGTGCTTCACTTTCCTTGCCGCACAGGGTCTTTCGGTGGGCACCTCGCTGCTCGAGAACGAGATGGTCGACACCTGTCACAGGTTGTGCGAGACGCACGCCGACGTGCTGCACGTACCGGTGGACATCGTCGTGGCGGAGAAGTTCGACGCCGACTCGCCACCCAAAACCGTGGCGGCTGACCGGATTCCGCAAGACAGGATGGGCCTCGACATCGGCCCCGAATCGGTCCGGCGGTTCGCGGCCCTGCTGTCCAACGCGCAAACCATCTTCTGGAACGGCCCGATGGGCGTGTTCGAGTTCCCGGCCTTCGCCGCGGGGACCAGGGGCATCGCCCAGGCGATCGCCGAGGCGACGCGCAAGGGCGCGTTCAGCGTGGTGGGCGGCGGGGACTCCGCGGCCGCGGTGCGCGCGCTCGGCATCCCCGAGGGTGACTTTTCGCACATCTCCACCGGCGGCGGCGCGTCGCTGGAGTACCTGGAGGGCAAGACGCTGCCGGGCATCGAGGTGCTGGGCCGGCCGCAGCCTTCTTGAAGCCAAGTTGAGCCAAGCGAAGGAGACTCGTGAGCCGCAAGCCACTGATCGCCGGCAACTGGAAGATGAACCTCAATCACTTCGAGGCCATCGCGCTGGTGCAAAAGGTCGCGTTCGCGCTGCCGGACAAGTACTACGACAAGGTCGACGTCACGGTGCTCCCGCCGTTCACCGACCTGCGCAGCGTGCAGACCCTGGTGGACGGCGACAAGTTGCGGCTGACCTACGGCGCCCAGGACCTGTCGCCGCACGACTCGGGCGCCTACACCGGTGACATCAGCGGCGCCTTCCTCGCCAAGCTCGGCTGCAGCTTCGTCGTGGTCGGGCACTCCGAGCGGCGCACGTACCACCACGAGGACGACGCGCTGGTGGCCGCCAAGGCGGCCGCCGCGCTCAAGCACGAGCTCACCCCGATCGTGTGCATCGGCGAACACCTCGACGTCCGGGAAGCCGGCAATCACGTGCCGCACTGCGAGGAGCAGCTACGCGGCTCGCTGGCGGGCCTGGCGGCCGAGCAGCTCGGCAAGGTCGTCGTCGCCTACGAGCCGGTCTGGGCGATCGGAACCGGGCGGGTGGCCAGCGCGTCCGATGCTCAAGAGGTGTGCGCGGCGGTCCGGAAGGAGTTGGCCTCGCTGGCGCCGCCGGAGGTCGCCGACGCCGTGCGGGTGCTCTACGGCGGCTCGGTGAACGCCAAGAACATCGGCGACATCGTCGCGCAGGCCGACATCGACGGCGCCCTGGTCGGCGGCGCGTCGCTGGACGGCGAGCAGTTCGCGACGCTGGCCGCCATCGCCGCCGGCGGGCCGCTCCCGTGACGGCGCGGCGGCCCCGGTAGGCTTGCCCCCATGCAATTGGCTCTGCAGATCACCCTGGTGGTCACCAGCATCCTGGTGGTGTTGCTGGTGTTGCTGCACCGCGCCAAGGGTGGCGGCCTGTCGACGCTGTTCGGCGGCGGCGTGCAGTCGAGCCTGTCCGGGTCGACGGTGGTGGAGAAGAACCTCGACCGGCTGACGGTGTTCATCGTGGGCATCTGGCTGGTGTGCATCATCGGCATGGCCCTGCTGATCAAGTACCGCTGACCCCGCTGGCCGCGCGCGCTTCGCTCGACGCGGCGCGGTCGATCCCGCTGCGGACGTCGCCGGCCCGATATTCGATGCGGGACAGATCCCGGCGCTCGGACGAACGCAGTTGCCACGGCACGCTGGTGACCATGACGCCCGGCTCGAAGAGCAGGCGCCCCTTGAGCCGCCACGAGCTCTGGTTGTGCAACAGGTTCTCCCACCAACGGCCGACGACGTATTCGGGGATGTACACGTTGATGACGTCCCGGGGCGCGCCGTTGCGCAGCCGCTTGATGTAGTCGACGACGGGTCGGGTGATCTCGCGATAGGGCGATTCGATGACCTTCAGCGGTACGTCGACGCTCAGGTTCTCCCAATCCTCGACCAACGCCGTGGTATCGGGTTCGTCGACCTTCACCGTCAACGCGGTGAGCGTGTCGGGATTGGTCGCCCGGGCGAACATGACCGCGCGCAGGGTCGGCTTGTGCCAACTCGAGACCAGCACGATCGCATGCACCCGGCTCGGCCGGACCTGCTCGTCTTCGTCCTCGATGCGCAGCTCCGAGCCCACGGCGGCGTAATGCCGTCGGATGCCCGTCATCAGCAGGCACAGCACCGGGATCGCGATCACCACCAGATAGGCGCCATGGGTGAATTTGGTCACCATCACCACGACCAGGACGACACCGGTGAGGCAGGCGCCGAACGCGTTGATGGCCCGCGCGCGGTAGACCTTGAGCCGTTGCGCTCGGGTGTCGGCGTCGCGCAGTGCGCGGTTCCAATGCCACACCATGCCCGTCTGGCACAACGTGAAAGAGGTGAACACGCCCAGGATGTAGAGCTGGATCAGCCGGGTCGTCGAACCATCGAACGCGTAGATCAGCCCGCCGGCGATCGCGGCGAGCAGAAGGATGCCGTTGGAAAACGCGAGCCGGTCACCGCGGGTGTGCAGTTGCCGCGGCAGGTAACGATCCTGCGCGAGGATCGAGCCCAGGAGCGGAAATCCGTTGTAGGCGGTGTTGGCGGCGAGGATCAGGATCAGCGCCGTCGCGGCCTGCAGGTAGTAGAACATCACGCTGTTGTTGCCGAACACCGCGGCGGAGATCTGCGCGATCACCGTGCGCTGCGGGTCCCGGTTGCAATCGCCGTGAAACCCGACGAGATCGCAGGTGTTTTCCACGACACGCGTGTGCGCGATCAACGCCAGCGCGGTCACGCCGACAAACATCGTGATCGCCAGCGCTCCCATCGCGGACATCGTCCGTGCGGCGTTGAGCGCCTTGGGTTTCCGGAACGCCGGCACCCCGTTGGAGATCGCCTCCACGCCCGTGAGCGCGGTGCACCCGGACGAAAACGCGCGCAGCGCCAGCAGGGCGATCGCGAGCAGGGTGAGGCCCGACTGCTCGGCGTGGATGCCGTAGTGTGCGCTCTCGGCCTGCGGCGCGTCGCCGAGAAGAGTGCGAACCACGCCGATGACGATCATCAGCAGCACGCCGGCGACGAAGGCGTAGGTCGGCACGGCGAAGGCCCGGCCGGACTCGCGGACGCCACGGAGGTTCATCGCGGTCAACACCAGGATGAACCCCAAGTTGACCGCCACCCGGTACGGATTCAGTTCGGGCACAGCGGAAATGATGTTGTCCACCCCCGCCGCGACGGACACCGCCACCGTCATGACGTAGTCCACCAGCAGCGCAGCCGCCACCACCAGCCCCGCGCGCGGCCCCAGGTTCCGGGAGGCGACCTCGTACGACCCGCCACCGCTGGGATAGGCCTGCACCACCTGCCGGTAGGACAACACCACGACGGCGAGCAGCAGCACCACCGCGGCGGCGATCCACGGTGTCAGGTACAGGTAGCTGAGGCCGCCGAGGGTCAGGATCAACAGGATCTCTTGTGTGGCGTAAGCCACGGAGGACAACGGGTCGCTCGCGAAGATCGCCAAGGCGATTCGCTTGGGCAACAGCGTGTGGTGCAGTCGGTCGCTGCGAAAAGGCCGACCCACGATCAGGCGCTTGACCAGCGAAGTCGGTGACGACACGGTAGGAGCGTAGTGGCGAATCCGCGCACGCGACCGCCGAGAGCCGTAGAGATTCCGTAAAAGTTCGGCCCGGGACCGTCTAGCTTTCGCAAGCGCCACCGACGCGGGCCGGGCCGCCGTCGTAGCATGCGCCGCCTCGGCGGGCGCACGACGTGTTTCGCACCGATACTGGACGCATGGCTGAGGGTCCCGACACCGCGCTGGAACCGATCGGCGCCGTCCAGCGCACCCGGGTGGGCAGGGAGGCGACCGAGCCGATGCGCGCCGACATCCGGCTGCTGGGCACGATCCTCGGCGACACCGTGCGAGAGCAGAACGGTGACGAGGTGTTCGATTTGGTCGAACGCGCGCGGGTGGCGTCCTTCCGGGTGCGGCGCTCCGAGATCGACCGGGCGGAGATGACGCGGATGTTCGACGGCATCGACATCCACCTGGCGATCCCGATCATCCGGGCGTTCAGCCACTTTGCGCTGCTGGCCAACGTCGCCGAGGACATCCACCGCGAGCGCCGGCGGAAGATTCACGTGGCCGCCGGCGAGCCCCCGCAGGACAGCACCCTGGCCGCGACCTACGCGAAACTGGATCTGGCCGAGCTGGATTCGGCGACGGTGGCCAACGCCCTGCGGGGCGCCCTGGTGTCGCCGGTGATCACCGCCCATCCCACCGAGACCCGCCGGCGCACCGTGTTCGTCACCCAGCACCGGATCACCGAGTTGATGCGGCTGCACGCCGCCGGGCACACCGAGACCGATCACGGCCGCAACGTCGAGCTCGAGTTGCGCCGCCAGGTGCTCACGCTGTGGCAGACCGCGCTGATCCGCCTGTCGCGGCTGCAGATCACCGACGAGATCGAGGTCGGCCTGCGCTATTACCCGGCCGCGCTGTTCAAGGTGATCCCGCAGGTCAACGCCGAGGTGCGCGGCGCGCTGCGCACCCGCTGGCCTGACGCCGACCTGCTCGCGGCGCCCATCCTGCAACCCGGCTCGTGGATCGGCGGTGACCGCGACGGGAACCCGAACGTGACCGGTGACGTCGTGCGGCGCGCGACCGGCAGCGCCGCGTTCACCGCGCTGGCGCATTACCTGGCCGAGCTCACCGAGCTGGAACAGGAGCTGTCCATGTCGGCGCGACTGATCACGGTCACCGCCGGGTTGACCGCGCTCGCCGAGGGCTGTGACGACAAGGCTCGTGCCGACGAACCCTACCGGCGGGCGCTGCGGGTGATCCGGGGCCGGCTCACCGCGACGGCCGCCGAGATCCTGGACCGCCGACCGCAGCACGAACTCGACCTGGGCCTGCAGGCGTACTGCGCGCCGGGCGAACTGCGGGCCGACCTGGACGTGGTCGACGCCTCGCTGCGCACGCACGGCGCCGGTCTGCTGGCCGACGATCGGCTGGCCCGGCTGCGAGAAAGCGTGCACGTCTTCGGGTTTCACCTGTCGGGTCTGGACATGCGGCAGAACTCCGACGTGCACGAGCAGGTGGTCGGAGAGCTGCTGGCCTGGGCCGGGGTGCACCCGGACTACGGCTCGTTGGCCGAGGACGAACGCGTCGGGCTGCTGGCCGGGGAGCTCGCCATCCGGCGCCCGCTGGTCGGCGACCGCACCGCCCAATTGTCCGAGCTGGCCCGCGGCGAGCTGGGCGTCGTCGCGGCGGCGGCCCGCGCGGTCGAGCGTTACGGCCCGGCGGCGGTGCCCAACTACGTCATCTCGATGTGCCAGTCGGTGTCGGACGTGCTGGAGGCCGCGATCCTGCTCAAGGAGGCCGGCCTGCTGGACGCCTCGGGTCCGGAAACCTATTGCCCCGTGGGCATTTCACCGCTGTTCGAGACGATCGACGACCTGCACAACGGGGCGTCGATCTTGCAGGCGATGCTCGACCTTCCGCTGTACCGGTCGCTGGTCGACGCCCGCGGCGGATGCCAGGAGGTCATGCTCGGCTACTCCGACTCCAACAAGGACGGCGGCTACCTGGCCGCCAACTGGGCCGTCTACCGGGCCGAGTTGACCCTCGTCGAGGTGGCCCGCAAGACCGGTATCCGGTTGCGGCTCTTCCACGGTCGCGGCGGCACCGTCGGCCGCGGCGGCGGCCCCAGCTACCAGGCGATCCTGGCGCAGCCGCCGGGGGCGGTGAACGGGTCGCTGCGGCTCACCGAGCAGGGCGAGGTGATCGCCGCCAAGTACGCCGAACCGCAACTGGCGCGGCGCAACCTGGAGAGCCTGGTGGCGGCCACGCTGGAATCGACGCTGCTGGACGTCGAGGGCCTGGGCGAGGCCGCGGAGCCGGCCTACGCGGTGCTCGACGAGGTGGCGGCCCTGGCGCACCGGGCTTACGCCGAATTGGTCCACGACACACCGGGTTTCGTCGACTACTTCAAGGCATCCACCCCGGTCAGCGAGATCGGGTCGCTGAACATCGGCAGCAGGCCGACCTCGCGTAAGCCCACCGAATCCATCTCCGACCTGCGCGCCATCCCGTGGGTGCTGGCCTGGACGCAGTCGCGGGTGATGCTGCCGGGCTGGTACGGCACCGGATCGGCGTTCGAGGAGTGGATCGCGGCCGGCCCGGAAAGCGAAGGCGAGCGGGTGAAGGTCCTGCACGAGCTGTACGAGCGGTGGCCGTTCTTCCGCAGCGTGCTGTCGAACATGGCGCAGGTGCTCGCCAAGAGCGACCTGGGCCTGGCGGCCCGCTACTCCGAACTGGTGGCCGACGAATCGTTGCGGCGCCGGGTGTTCGACAAGATCGTCGACGAGCACCGGCGCACCATCGCCATGCACAAGCTCGTCACCGGCCACGACGACCTGCTCGCCGACAACCCGGCGCTGGCCCGGTCGGTGTTCAACCGCTTCCCATACCTGGAGCCGCTGAACCACCTCCAGGTCGAGTTGCTGCGCCGCTATCGATCCGGCGACGACGACGAATTGGTGCAGCGCGGCATCCTGCTGACGATGAACGGCTTGGCGAGCGCGTTACGCAACAGCGGATGACGGGCATCCACGTGGAATGGAACCGGCACAGGTGGCGCAGAACACCGTCTTCGAACGACTCGCCCGGGCCGGGTATGTCGTCAACGGGCTGCTGCACCTGATCGTCGGCTACCTCGCCTTCCGGATGGCCTTCGGCGACGGCGGCACGGCCGATCAGACCGGTGCGCTGGCGACGCTCGCGGCCAAACCGGGCGGTCCGGTCGCGCTCTGGGTCGCCGCGGCCGCCCTGCTGACGATGGGCCTCTGGCGGCTCGTCGAGACGGCCCTCGGCCGGTCCTACGACCGCAAATCCGAGGACGCGTCGTCAAGCGTGTGGGACCGGGCGAAGGCCTTCGGACTGGCCGCGGTCTATCTCGCGTTCGCCTATTCGGCTTTCGGGTTCGCGCGGGGTGCGGGAAGGCCGGCCGATCAACAGAATTCGAGCATCAGCGCCCGCCTGATGCAGACCACCGCCGGCACCCTTGCGCTGATCGCGTGCGGCGTGATCATCGTCGGCATCGGCGCCTATCACGTCTACAAGGGCGCGAGCCGCAACTTCGTCGGAGACCTCAAGGGCAAGTCGGGTGGCCTGGTGCGACGGCTCGGCGCGGCCGGCTATGTCGCAAAGGGCACGGTGATCGCCGTCACCGGGGCGCTGATCGTCGTCGCCGCCTGCCGCTCGGAACCGAAGAGGGCCACCGGGCTCGACGGGGCGCTGAAAACCCTCGGCGCGCAGCCCTACGGGGCGGCGTTGTTGATCGCGGCCGGCGCGGGAATCATCACGTACGGCCTGTACAGCTTCGTCATGGCCCGATCCACCAAGATGTAGGGCTAGCGGTTGCGCAACCGGTCCAGCATGCCGCGCACGGCGTGCTCGGTCATCGACAGCGGCGACATCATCGTCTCGCCCACCTTCACCATGTCGTCGATCCGCTGCACGATGGCCTCCACCGGCTCGACCAACACGATCAGCCGCTTGGCCAGATCGTCGAGGCTGGCCAGGGTCCCGTCCAGGTGATCCAGCCCAGCCTCCATGCGCTCCACGGTGGCGTTCAGGTTCGACAGCGAGCTGTTGAGCTCCGTCATCGTCCTGCTCAGGCCGTCGAGGACGTCCTCGACCTGTTCGACGGTCTTGTCGGCGTTCAGGGCGGCCTGGGTGAGGGTCTTGATCCGGCTTCGCTCGGACCCACCGCGCACGGTTCTGTCTGCCATGACTGAATTATGACTCCGACGCCTCAGCCGGGAAGCTTGGACGCGGCCTCTCGGTCGAGCAGCCAGAGCGTGGTCTCGCGCCCGATGGCTCCGGCCGCGGGCACCGACGCCGGCGCGGCGCCGCCGATGGCGGCCGCCGCCGCCTCGGCCTTGCCCGCCCCGGACACCATCAGCCACACCTCGCGCGAGCGCTGGATCGCGGGCAGCGTCAACGTGATTCGCTGCGGCGGCGGCTTGGGGGAGTCCTCGACGGGAAGCACCATGCGCGTCGTCTCCCGCACTGCGGGCGTGTCGGGGAACAGCGAGTTGATGTGGCCCTCGGGCCCCATCCCCAGCAGGTGGACGTCGAAGTTGGGCACCGGCTCGCCGGTTTCGGCGTTGGCGGCCAGCAACTGCTCGTAGGCCAGCGCCGCGGCGGCGAGATCGGCGCCGAACTCGCCGTCGCTGGCGGGCATCGCGTGCACTTGGCTCGACGGGATGTCGATGTGATCGAGCAGGGCTTCCCGCGCCTGCTTGTCGTTGCGCTCGTCGTCGTCCTCGGGCACGTAGCGCTCGTCGCCCCAGAACAGATGGACGGTGGACCAGTCGATCGGCTGATCTCTGAGGTGTCTCAGCAGCCCGATGCCGTTGCCGCCGCCGGTCAGCACGATCAGCGCCCGTCCCCGGGCCGTCACGGCGGAGTGAATGGTATCCACCAGGCGTCCGCCCGCGGCTTCGACCAGGGCGCCGCCGTCCGGAAAAACCTCGACTTCGGGACTCATACGTACTGCACCTTCTCGATCCCTTCGAGCGCGGCAAAATAGATTTCGTCGGCGTCCAGCCGCCGCAGGTCCTCGGCCAGGCATTCACCGGTTTCCCTGCGCGCCAACGGAACCAGTGCGTCCGGCTTGGCGGTCCGGCTGAGCGTGGCCGTCCTGCCGTCCTGCGGCCTGCTCAAGACGACGGTCTCGCTCTTGCGTGTCAGCTCGACCTTGAGGTCGCCCACCGCGCGGCGCACCGGGCCGTCGATCCGGCTGGCGAGCCAGCCCGCCATGATGTCCAGGGCGGGCTCGGACTTCAAACCCGACACCAGGGCCGACTCGATCGGTTCGTGGGGCGGCTGGTCGACGGTGGAGGTCAGCAGCGCCCGCCAATAGGTGACACGCGCCCAGCACAGGTCGGTGTCGCCGGCGGTGTATCCGGGCAGCCGGCTCTTGATCGCCGACAACGGGTCGACGCCGTTGGTGGCGTCGGTGATGCGGCGGATCGCCAACTTGCCCAGCGGGTCTCGGGCGGGCACCTCCGGGGCGATGTCGGGCCACCACGCCACCACCGGGATGTCGGGGAGCAGGAAGGGAATGACCACGCTGGACGCGTGGCCGGCCAGCGGACCGGACAGCGTCAGGATCACCACCTCGCCGGCGCCGGTGTCGCCACCGGCGCGCAGCTGCGCGTCCAGCCGGGCTTCGTCGGCGTACGGATCGCCCCGCATCGTGACGATGATCCGGCTGGGGTGTTCGTGGCTGGCGGCGTTGGCCGCGGCGAGCGATTCCTCAAGCATGTCTTCGCTGTCGGGCACGATGATCAGCGTCAGCACCCGCCCCATGGTGACGGCGCCCACCTTCTGGCGAAGCTCGTCAAGTTTCTTGTTGACCGCGTTGGTGGTGGTGTCGGGCAGATCGACAATCATTGGCGCCGCTCCTCAGCATCACTGCGTTCTGCATCGTCGCCGGCGCGGATCATGGCCGCCGCCATTCCCGGCCCGTGCGGCGCAGCATCTCGAACGCCGACTCCGGACCCCAGGTGCCGGCCTCGTACGGGTCGGGCTTGCCGTGCGACGCCCAGTTCTCCAGCACGGGATCCAGTATCTCCCAGGCCAATTCGACCTCTTCGTTCACCGGGAACAGCGACGGCTCGCCCAGCAGCACGTCGAGGATCAGCTGCTCATAGGCCTCCGGTGATTCCTCGGCGAATGCCGAGCCGTAAGAGAAGTCCATGTTGACGTCGCGGACCTCCATCGCGGTGCCCGGCACCTTGGAGCCGAACCGCAGCGTTGTGCCCTCGTCGGGCTGCACGCGGATGACCATGGCGTTGGCGCCCAGCTCGTCGGTCATCGTGGCGTCGAACGGCAGGTGCGGCGCGCGCTTGAAGATCAGGGCGATCTCGGTCACCCTGCGGCCCAGGCGTTTTCCGGTGCGCAAGTAGAACGGCACGCCCGCCCAGCGGCGGGTGTCGACCTCGAGCGTGATCGCGGCGAACGTCTCGGTGGTGGAGTCTTTGGAAAACCCCTCCTCGTCCAGCAGCCCGACGACCTTCTCGCCGCCCTGCCAGCCGCCGGTGTACTGGCCGCGGCTGGTGGTCTCGTCGAGCGGTTCGGCGAGCTGCGTCGCCGAGAGCACCTTGATCTTCTCGGTCTGCAGCGCAGCCGGATTGAAGCTCACCGGCTCCTCCATCGCGGTCAGCGCCAGCAGCTGCATCAGGTGGTTCTGGATGACGTCGCGGGCGGCGCCGATGCCGTCGTAGTAGCCGGCCCGGCCGCCCAGCCCGATGTCCTCGGCCATGGTGATCTGCACGTGGTCGACGTAGTGGGCGTTCCAGATCGGGTCGAACAACTGGTTGGCGAATCGCAGCGCCAGGATGTTGCGGACCGTCTCCTTGCCCAGGTAGTGGTCGATGCGGAACACCGCCTCCTCCGGGAAGACGGCGTTGACGGTTTTGTTCAGCTCGCGGGCGCTATCCAGGTCGTGGCCGAACGGCTTTTCGATGACCACCCGGCTCCACCGGTCGCCCTGCGGCCGGGCCAGACCGGACTTGTGCAGCTGCTCGCACACCACCGGGAAGGCGTTCGGTGGGATCGCCAGGTAGAAGGCGTGGTTGCCGCCGGTGCCGCGCTCGGCGTCGAGCTTCTCCAGCGTCTCGGCGAGCCGGGCGAACGCCTCGTCGTCGTCGAAAGCGCCCGGCACGAAACGGAATCCCTCGGCCAGCCGCTCCCAGTTCTCCTCCCGGAACGGCGTGCGGCAGTGCTCCTTGACGGCCTGGTAGACCACCTTGCGGAAGTCCTGGGTCTGCCAGTCCCGGCGGGCGAAGCCCACCAGCGAGAAGGTCGGCGGCAGCAGCCCGCGATTGGCGAGGTCGTAGATCGCCGGCATCACCTTCTTACGGGCCAGGTCGCCGGTGACGCCGAAGATCACCATGCCGCACGGGCCGGCGATCCTGGGCAGACGCTTGTCCTGCTTGTCCCGCAACGGGTTCCGCCACGGCGTGGCGCCCCCCCGAGGGCCCGCTTTCGAGTTCGCAGGCGTCATTTGCCGTTGGAGTCCAGTTGCTTCTGTGTCTCTTCCAGCAGCTCCGACCAGGACTCCACGAACTTGTCCACGCCCTCTTTCTCCAGGACGATGAAGACATCGGTCAGGTCGACGCCGACGCCGGCCAGCTTGTCGAACACCTCCTGAGCGGCCGAAGCGGTGCCGGTGACAGTGTCGCCCTTGATGTCGCCGTGATCGGCGACGGCGTCAATCGTCTTCTCCGGCATGGTGTTGACCGTGTTCGGCGCTACCAGCTCGGTGACGTAGAGCGTGTCGGAGTAGTCGGGGTTCTTGACGCCCGTGGAGGCCCACAGCGGGCGCTGCACCCGCGCGCCGTCGGACTTGAGCGCCGCGTAGCGATCACCGCCCTTGAAGACCTCCTCGTAGGCGGCATACGCCAACCGGGCATTGGCCACCCCGGCCTTGCCGCGCAGCCCGAGCGCCTCCTCCGATCCGATCTTCTCCAGCCGCTTGTCGACCTCGGTGTCCACCCGCGACACGAAGAACGACGCCACCGAATGGATCTTGGACAGGTCGTGGCCGGCTTCGCGGGCCTTCTCCAGCCCGGCCAGGTAGGCGTCCATCACCGCGCGGTGCCGCTCGACGGAGAAGATCAGCGTGACGTTGACCGAAATCCCTTCCGCCAGAACGGAAGTGATGGCCGGGATGCCGGCTTCGGTCGCCGGGATCTTGATGAACAGGTTGGGCCGATCGACGATCTTCCACAGCTCGACGGCCTGCGCAACGGTCTTGTCGGTGTCGGCGGCCAGCCGCGGGTCGACCTCGATGGACACCCGGCCGTCGACCCCGTCGGAGCCCTCCCACTGGGGACGCAGCACATCGCACGCGCTGCGCACGTCGTCGGTGGTCACCGTGCGCACGGTGGCGTCGACGTCGGCGCCGCGCTCGGCGAGCTCGGCGATCTGACCGTTGTAGGAATCGCCCTCGGCGAACGCCTTCTGGAAGATCGACGGGTTGGTGGTCACGCCGACAACGCTCTTGGTGTCG
This sequence comes from Mycobacterium sp. E2699, assembly GCF_001666745.1. Lineage (NCBI taxonomy): Bacteria > Bacillati > Actinomycetota > Actinomycetes > Mycobacteriales > Mycobacteriaceae > Mycobacterium > Mycobacterium sp. E2699. The sequence continues at coordinate 94,923 of NZ_LZJH01000090.1, forward strand.
ATCAGCTCCTGCAGGTTGCCCGACTGCAGCCGCTCGCGCGACAAGTCATCCAGCCACACCGATACTCCCGCCGCGCTCAGCGCCGCGAGGTTAGGGTTCTGACCGGCCATGTGAATCACCCTTTCTCAGTTGTCCACTACCTGTTCCGCGGCGGCAGCGACGGCTTCGGCGGTAAAGCCGAATTCACGGAACAACGTCTTGTAGTCGGCCGATTCGCCGTAGTGCTCGATCGACACGATCCTGCCGGTGTCGCCGACCAGCTTGTGCCAGGACTGCGCGACCCCGGCCTCGACGGCCACCCGCGCCGACACCGACGGTGGCAGCACGCTGTCCCGGTACTCCTCGGGCTGCGACTCGAACCACTCCACGCACGGCATCGACACCACGCGGGCGACGATGTCCCTGTCGGCCAACAGGTTTCGCGCCTCGACCGCGAGCTGAACCTCGGAGCCGGTGCCGATCAGCACGACGTCGGGCTCGTCGCCGCCGTCGTCGCCGAGGATGTAACCGCCCCGCCCGACGCCCTCGAAGCTGGTGCCCTCCAGCACCGGGACGCCCTGGCGGGTCAGGATCAGGCCGACCGGTCCGCTGCCGTTGCCGCGGGCCAGGATCGTGCGCCAGGCGTAGGCCGTCTCGTTGGCGTCGGCCGGGCGCACCACCGACAGGTTCGGGATGGCGCGCAGCGCCGCCAGGTGTTCGATGGGCTGATGCGTCGGGCCGTCCTCGCCCAGGCCGATCGAATCGTGGGTCCAGACGTAGATGGTGTCGATGTCCATCAGCGAGGCCAGCCGCACCGCCGGGCGCATGTAGTCGGAGAACTGCAGGAACGTGCCGCCGTAGGCGCGGGTCGGGCCGTGCAGCACGATGCCGGACAGGATGGCGCCCATCGCGTGCTCACGAACGCCGAAGTGCAGGGTGCGGCCGTACCAGTCGGCGGTGTAATCCTTCGTCGAAATCGACGGCGGCCCAAACGATTTGACGTTGTCCATGGTGGTGTTGTTGCTGCCCGCCAGGTCGGCCGAGCCGCCCCACAACTCGGGCAGCTTCGGGCCCACCGCGTTCAGCACCTTGCCGGACGCCGCGCGGGTGGCCAGGGGCTTGTCTTCCGGCGTCCAGGCCGGGACGTCCGCGTCCCAGCCGTCGGGCAGCTGCTCGGCCGTCAACCGGTCCAGCAGCGCCTTGCGGTCGGGTTCGCGCTGCGCCCACGCGTCGAACTCGGTTTGCCACTTCTCGTGAGCTTCCTTGCCCCGGTCCACCAGCTTGCGGGTGTGGGCGATGACGTCGTCGCGCACCTCGAAGTTCTTGTCGGGGTCGAAGCCCAGGATCTTCTTGACGGCCGCGACCTCCTCGTCGCCGAGGGCCGCGCCGTGGGCCTTCCCGGTGTTCATCAGCTTGGGCGCCGGGTAGCCGATGATGGTGCGCAGCTCGATGAACGACGGCCGGTCGGTGACGGCCTTGGCGTTGGCGATGGCCTCCTCGATGCCGACGACGTTCTCGCCGCCCTCGACCCGCTGCACGTGCCAGCCGTAGGCCTCGTAGCGCGCCGCGGTGTCCTCGCACAGCGCGATGTTGGTGTCGTCCTCGATCGAGATCTGGTTGTGGTCGTAGAACACGATGAGGTTGCCCAGCTGCTGCACGGCCGCCAGCGACGACGCCTCGGACGTCACCCCCTCCTCGATGTCCCCGTCGGAGGCGATCACGAAGATGAAGTGATCGAACGGGCTGGTGCCCGGCTCGGCGTCCGGATCGAACAGGCCGCGCTCGTAGCGCGACGCCATCGCCATCCCGACCGACGACGCCAGGCCCTGGCCCAGCGGGCCGGTGGTGATCTCAACGCCCTTGGTGTGCCGGAACTCCGGGTGCCCGGGCGTCTTGGACCCCCAGGTGCGCAGCGATTCGATGTCCGAGAGCTCCAGACCGAACCCGCCGAGGTACAGCTGGATGTACAGCGTCAGGCTGCTGTGCCCGGCCGACAGCACGAACCGGTCGCGGCCCAGCCAGTAGGTGTCGCTGGGGTCGTGGCGCATCGTGCGCTGAAACAGGGTGTAGGCCAGTGGGGCCAGGCTCATCGCCGTCCCCGGATGACCGTTGCCGACTTTTTGCACCGCGTCGGCGGCGAGCACCCGGATCGTGTCAACCGCAGCCGAATCGATCTCGGTCCAGTCGTCGGGCAGGTGCGGTTGGGTCAGCGTGGAGATCTCTTCGAGTGTGGTCAAGACTCTGTCCTTGGGGTCATCGAGCTGATCAATCCCACCCTAGTGCGGGAGCGCCGGCTAATGCAGTGCAGGATCCGGGTACCCGCGGCCGGGCGGTGCGAAAATACGCGCCCGTTGCCTGCGCTTTGCAATTCGTTCGGAATTCTCGGAAGAATCTGCCTGAATGGACCCTGCGGGTCGGCTGCCGGTGGCCCGCGGTCTACCATCGTGCGTAGTAGATGCTGCGCGCTGCTGCGACCCCGAGGAGTTAATGCGTGAGCGTTCGCGGGCGCGTCGCGCCGAGTCGAGAAGCACCGAGCCGAGGCCATGGCGCCGCCCGGCGACAAGCCGGGCCCGAGAGCGGCCCGGTGCGGGGCGGGGCCATCGGCACAGTGCTGGCGTACCTGGCGCTGACCAAGCCGCGCGTCATCGAACTGCTGCTCGTCACCGCGATACCCGCCATGCTGCTCGCCCACCGCGGGACCGTGAACCCGCTGCTGATCCTCGACACCCTGATCGGCGGAATGCTGGCCGCCGGCGGCGCCAACACGCTCAACTGCGTGGCCGACGCCGACATCGACAAGGTGATGAAGCGCACCGCGCGCCGGCCGCTGGCGCGGGCCGCGGTGCCGACGCGCAACGCCCTGGTGCTGGGGCTGGTGCTCAGCGTTGGTTCGTTCTTCTGGCTCTGGTGGACGACGAACCTGCTGTCCGGGCTGCTCGCCGTCGCCACCATCGCGTTCTACGTGTTCGTCTACACGCTGTTGCTCAAGCGCCGCACGTCGCAAAACGTCGTGTGGGGCGGGGCGGCCGGTTGCATGCCGGTGATGATCGGCTGGTCGGCCGTCACCGGCACCATCGGTTGGCCGGCGCTGGTGATGTTCGCGGTCATCTTCTTCTGGACGCCGCCGCACACCTGGGCGCTGGCGATGCGCTACAAGGACGACTACAAGGCGGCCGGGGTCCCGATGCTGCCCGCGGTGGCGACCGAGCGTCAGGTCACCAAGCAGATCCTGATCTACACCTGGCTGACGGTGCTCGCGACGCTGGCGCTCGCGCTGGCGACCGGCTGGCTGTACGCGGCGGTCGCCTTCGTGGCCGGGGCGTGGTTCCTGGCGATGGCCCACCAGCTCTACGCGAGCGTGCGCGGGGGCGAGCCGGTCAAGCCGTTGCGGCTGTTCCTGCAGTCGAACAACTACCTGGCGGTGGTGTTCTGCGCGCTGGCGCTCGACTCCGTCGTCGCGCTGCCGACGCTGCTCTAGTCGATCGCCGAGCAGTCGCAAAAGCCCCTCATTCCGTCCCGAAAAGGGGGCTTTTGCGTCTGCTCGCGCTCTGAAAGCTAGGGCAACAGCACGATCGAGCCCGTCGTCTTGCGGCCCTGCAGGTCCTGATGCGCCCGGGCCGCTTCGGCCAGCGGGTACCGGCCACCCACTTCGATCGTGAGGCCGCCGGCGGCGATCGCGTCGAAGAGTTCGCCTGCGCGCCAATGAAACTCGTCGCCGGTCCGGATGAAGTGCGCCAGCGACGGCCGGGTCAAGAACACCGACCCGGCGGCGTTGAGGCGCTGCGGGTCGAAAGGCGGGACGGGCCCGCTGGCCGCACCGAACAGCGCCAGGGTGCCGCGGACGGCCAGGCTGGCCAGGCTGGCGTCGAACGTGGTCTTGCCCACACCGTCGTACACCGCCGCCACCCCCGCGCCGCCCGTCAACTCGCGGATCCGCTTGCCGAACTGTTCCGCGTCGTCGGGGTAGGAGAGCACCTCGTCGGCGCCGGCCTCCTTCGACATCCGCGCCTTCTCAGGCGTGGAGACCGTGGTGATGACCCGCGCGCCGAGCAGCCGGGCCCACTGCGTCAGGATCAGCCCGACGCCCCCGGCGCCGGCGTGCACCAGCACCGTGTCCCCGCTTTGCACCGGATACACCGACTTCAGCAAATAGTGCGCCGTCAGGCCCTTCAGCATCACCGAGGCCGCCACGTCGGACGTCACGCCGTCGGGCACCTTCGCGGTCAAAGACGCCGGGGCGGTGGCGAATTCGGCGTATCCACCGGACATTGCGGCGGCGGTGCCCACCCGGTCGCCCGCGCTGAACCCGTCGACCCCGTCGCCGGTGGCGACGACGGTGCCGGAGGTCTCCTGGCCGAGGATGAACGGCAACTCCCGCGGGTACTGACCGGAGCGGAAATAGGTGTCGATGTAGTTGACGCCGATCGCCTCGGCCTTGATCAAGACCTCGCCGGGACCGGGCGTGGGTTCGGGGACGTCGACGTAGCGCAGGACTTCGGGGCCGCCGGTTTCGCTGATTTCGATTGCGTGCATGGGGATATCATGCCCGGGCATGAAGCTGGCCCGACCGGACGTCTTCCATCCGCGGATCGTGCTGGCGGCCGGTCCGCGATACCGCGACGACGCCGGGCTGCCGGCCGCGCTGCGAAAGCGCGGGCTGCACGCGCGCTGGCTGCCCTGGGACGATCCCGACACACTCGGCGCCGACCTGGTGATACTGCGCGCCACCGCCGGCGATCGGCGCGACGAATTCCTCGGCTGGATCCGCCGCGTGCGCCACCTGCTCAACCCGCCCGACGCCGTCGCGTGGAACCTCGGCGTGCGCTACCTGCGCGACCTGCAGGACGACGGCGTGCCGACGACCCCGGGCGGGACGGCGGACTCGGCGTTGATCTTTCTGAGCGGGGAGCGGTCGCACGCCTGGCCGGTCGAGCCGGAGTTCGAGTCGTGGGACCTCGGTTACGCCGCGATCGCCTCGGCCGCGCGACGCTGCGGAATGCAAACGCCTGAGCTGCTGTACGCGCGCGCCGACCTGGCGGGCGATCGGCTGGTGAGCCTCGACCTCGTGGCGCCGTCGCTGGGTTGGTCGCACCTTGACATCGACACGCGTGAGCACGCCCAGCGCGAGTTCGCGCTGGGCGTGGAGTCAGCCTGCGAGCGCCTGGGGCTGGGCCCGCTCTCGCATCGAGGCCCATAGCGCCGCCGTCGCGGCGGTGCAGGCCGCCGCACCGGCGACGTGCACCGCGACGAGCGCGGCGGGCACGCCGGTGAAGTACTGCGCGGTGCCGACCGCGGCCTGCGCGCACACCAGCGCGAGCAGCACGCCGAGCCGCAGCAGGATGGGCCGGGCGGCGCGCACCGCCAGCAGCCCGAAGCCCAACCCGACCAGCAGCGCCAGGTATGAGACCAGCAGCGACGAGTGCGCGTGCACCAGCGTGGTGATCTCGACCTCGAGCCGCGGCACCGTCCGGCTGGGGCTGCGGTCGCCGGCGTGCGGGCCGGCGGCGGTGACGAGCGTGCCGGTGACCAGCACGGCCGCCAGGTTCAGCGCGCTCAGCGCGGTCAGCGCGCGCAGCGGCCGCGCCACCCGGTCGCGGGCCACCCCAGCGTCGGGTTCGCCGACCTTGACGTAGAGCAGCACCGACAGCCACACCATCGTCATCGACGTCAGCAGGTGGATGGCCACCGTCCACCACAACAGCCCGGTGCGGACGGTGATGCCGCCGATCACCGCCTGCACCACCGTCGACACCGGCATCAGCCACGCGTAGACCAGGACCTCGGTGCGACGGCGAGCCCGGGTCACGGCCAGCACGGCCAGCACGGCGGCGATCACCACCGCGAAGGTGATCATCCGGTTGCCGAACTCGACGGCCTGATGAATCCGCGGCACCTCCGCGTGGGCCACCGGGGTGAAGCTGCCCGGAAAGCACTGCGGCCAGGTGGGGCAACCCAGGCCCGACGCGGTGACGCGCACGATCGCGCCGGTGACGGCGATGCCGCCCTGGGTCAGGATGACGAGCGCGGCGACGGCCCGCTGGACGCGCAGGCTCGGGTCGGGGAGCAGGTCGACCAACCGCCGCAGCGTTCGTCCGGGCACCGCCCGATGGTAAGCCAACGAAAACTACGGGCTGTAGTACGGTCCGCCGGCGCCCAGATATAAACCTCGCACACGCGCGCCGGCGTTTCGTCGCAAACGTTTACGTGTCGCGGCCACGCGAGCCGCCCCCGCGTCAGGTGAAGCGGAACCAGCGCCGCGCGGCCAGCGCCGCCGTCGCGCCCCACACCGCCAGGACGACGACGCCGAACCAATCCACCGACAAGGCCATCGCCTGCGACAGCGCCTCGGTCAGCGCGCCCGACGGGGTGAGCCGGGCCGCCCACTTGACCCCGGCCGGGATCATCCCGGTTTCCAGGGTCAGCGCGCCCAGCCCCGCGAACACGAACCACATCAGGTTGGCGACCGCGAGCACGATCTCGGCCCGCAGCGTCCCGCCGAGCAACAGCCCGAGGGCCGCGAAGCCCGCGGTGCCCAGCGCGATGACCGCCGCGCCCAACAGCAACGCCGCCGGGGCCGGCCGCCAGCCTAGCGCAAACCCGATGGCGCCCAACAGGATTGCCTGCAAGAACACGACGGTCACCACCGCCAGTGACTTGCCCGCGATGATGCCCCAGACCGGCAGCGGGGTGGCGCCGAGCCGTTTGAGCGCCCCGTAGCGGCGATCGAACGCGACCGCGATGGCCTGCCCGGTGAACGCGGTCGAGATGACGGCCAGGGCCATGATCGGCGGAACGAAGGTGGCGGCGCGGTTGTGCCCGAACGAGCCGAAGGGCAGCAGCGTCAGCCCGATCAGCAGCGTGATCGGGATGAACATGGTGAGCAGCAGTTGCTCGCCGTTGCGCAGCAGCAGCTTGAGCTCGAGGCCGTACTGCGCGGCGAGCATCCGGGGCACCGCGTTGGGCCGCGGGTCGGGGGTGAAGGTCCCCGCGGGAAAGACGCCGGTTTCGGTCTTGTTGTCTGTCAAGGCCGCAACTTCCTGCCGGTGAGGTCGAGGAAGACGTCCTCGAGGCTGCGTTGCTCGACGCGCATGTCGGTGGCCAGCACGTCGATCTGCGCGCACCACGCCGTCACCGTCGCCAGCACCTGCGGGTCGACCGGGCCCTCGACCAGGTACTCGCCCGGGGTCACCTCGGTGACCTTGTAGTCCTCGGGGAGGGCGGAGGCCAGCAGGGTCAGCTCGAGGCGCGGGGGCGCGCTGAACCGCAGCTGGTCTTTGGCGCCGGCGCGCATGAGCTCCGTCGGTGTGCCCGAGGCGACCGTCACGCCGTGGTCGATGATGACCAGGCGGTCGGCGAGCTCCTCGGCCTCTCTGAGCTGGTGTGTGGTCAGCACCACCGTCACGCCGTCGCGGCGCAGTGCGTCGATCAGCTCCCAGACCAGCAGCCGCGCGTGGGCGTCCATGCCCGCGGTGGGCTCGTCGAGAAACACCAGTTCGGGGCGGCCGACGAGCGCACAGGCCAGCGCGAGCCGTTGCTGCTGGCCGCCGGAGAGCCGCCGATAGGTGGTGCGGGCCGCGTCGGTGAGGCCCAGCGTGTCGAGCAGCCACGCCGGATCCAGGGGGTCGGCGGCGTAGGAGGCCACCAGGTTGAGCATTTCGCCGGCGCGCGCCGCGGGATAGCCGCCGCCGCCCTGCAACATCACCCCGATGCGTGCGCGAAGGCGGGCGTTGTCGGCGATCGGGTCCAGGCCGAGCACCTCGATGGTGCCCGCGTCGGGGCGCACGAAGCCCTCGCACATCTCGACCGTCGTGGTCTTGCCGGCGCCGTTGGGGCCGAGCAGCGCGAGCACCTCGGCCGCGCGCACCTCCAGATCGAGGTTGGCGACGGCCTCGATGGCGGCCGCGCCGGACCCGTAGCGCTTGGTGACCCCGCGCAGCCGCACCACCGTGTCGGGCGTTCCGGGGAGCGTGCTCACGTGGAATCAGCGTAGGCGTCGGGTGCCGCTTCGGAACTGGGGGTCTCGGCGGCCACCGGGGCGGGTGGCGCAATGACCGCCTCCCCGTTGCTGTCTGGGCTCATCGGCGGGAGCTGGCGCCACGGCAGGCGGGTGTAGGTCAGTGCGATCAGCCCGAGCACGATGACGCTGCTCGCCAGGGTGGCGTCCACGATCTGAAACAGCGCGAACCGGTCGCCGTTGGCGGTGGGGCCGAAGATTCCCACGATCAGGGTGATCACGATGACCGCCACGCGGAAGCCGGTGCGGGTGGCCCACGCGGCCAGCGGGATGATCGCCCACAGCAGATACCACGGCTGCACAACGGGAAACAGCAGCACGGTGATGCCCAGTGCGACGCCCAGGCCGCCGATCGGGTGCAACCGGCCGCGGAAGACCGCCACCAGCAGCCAAGCCACCATCACGGTGATGATCAGCACACCGATGGCACGGGTGAGCCCCAGCACCGCGGTGGTGTGGTCGCCCAGGCCCAGGAGAATCCCCACCTGCCCGGTCCCGAGCGCCAGCAGCGTCGGCGGCGACATCCAGCTGCGCACGACGTTGGCGGTGCCCAGGGTGTAGATCCAGCCGAACCCGAGCCCGCTGGCCCAGCCGACGAGGGCCGTCACGGCCAGCGACAGCCCCGCCATGGCGCCGCCGGACAGCAGCAGGGCCCGCACGCTGCCGCCACAGCGGTAGGCCAACGCCATCGTGACGAAGCCGAGCGCCAGCAGCGACGGCAGCTTCACCTGCGACGACAGCGTGATCAGGATCGCTCCGAAGAGGAGCATCGCCAGCGGTTCCCAGCCCGAGCCCGGCCGCCACGACGCGGGAAACAGCCGCGGAGAGTCAATGCCGCGCAGCGCGAACTCGGCGCCGGCCAGCATCAGTCCGAGCATCAGCGCCTCGTTGTGCACGCCGGCGACCAGGTGCATGATCAGCAGCGGATTGGCCGCGCCCAGCCACAGGGCGCTGACCTCGGCGACGCCGCACCGCCGGGCCAGCCGGGGGGTGGCCCAGACGATCAGGCCCACGCCGGCCAGCACGACGATGCGGTGGCAGAGCACCGCGGCGACGATGTTTTCCCCGGTGATCGACGAGATCCCGCGTCCGATCCACAGGAACAAGGGACCGTAGGGCGCCGGCGTCTCGCGCCACAGGGTGGGGACCGACAGCGTGAACACGTGCCCCAAGCCGAGCCCCGAGGCCGGACCCACCTTGTACGGGTCGAGCCCCTCCAGCGAGATCTGGCTCTGGGCCAGGTAGGAGTAGACGTCCTTGCTGTACATCGGCGGCGCGGGCAACAAGGGCAGCACCCACAGCAGCAGGGTGCGGTCCAGGTCGCCGCGCGACATCCGCCGTTTGCCGAGCGCGAACCGGCCGAGCATCAGCCAGGCGAGGGCCATCATGACCGCCCCGGTCGTCGTCATCGTCAGCGACACGGTCTGGATGCGCGACGGCAGGTTGAGCAGCCGGACCCCGAAGGTGGGGTCCTGCACGACGGGCCGGGCCCCGGCGCCCAGCGCGCCGATCGCCATCAGGACGGTGCCGGTGGCGCCGAACAGCCGGGTGCGGCGCAGCGTGGTGAGCTCGGTATCGTTCAGCGGCGAACCCACCGCTTGCTCGTCGCCGTGCAGGCTGGCGATCGACGAGCTCAGCGTGTGGTGGCGCGCTGCCATCAGAGCAGCGTAGCCGTCCGGCCCTGCGGCGATTGCAAGCGCGGCGTAGCCGGGCGCCGCGGGTCGCCGAGCGTTGCACGAGTGTGACCAGCGCAACGTGCGGACAGGGGAGCCTTGGTAGACCGATCCCCGGAATTGCGTCACACTGGTGTTGTGAAAATCCGAACCAGCCTCGACGAGGCAACCGCGGCCGGCGCCGCGGTTCCGGATGGTCACACCCGGCGCGCCATCGTGCGCCTGCTGCTGGAATCCGGATCCATCACCGCCGTTGAGATCGGCGACCGGCTGGGCCTGACGCCCGCCGGCGTGCGCCGCCACCTCGACGCGCTGATCGACGCGGGGGACGCCGAGTCGGTGGCCCCCGCCGCGTGGCAACAGGCGGGCCGCGGGCGCCCCGCCAAGCGCTTCCGGCTGACGGCGGCGGGCCGGGCCAAGCTCGACCACGCCTACGACGACCTGGCGGCCGCGGCGATGCGCCAACTGCGGGAAATCGGCGGGGAGGACGCCGTCCGCACGTTCGCCCGGCGCCGCATCGACGCGATCCTGGGCGACGTCCAAGCGGCGGACAGTCCCGACGACGCGGCGGTCGAGGCCGCCGCCGAGCGGGTCGCCGGCGCGCTGAGCAAGGCGGGCTACGTGGCCACCACGGCCCGGGTCGGCGGGCCGATCCATGGGGTGCAGATCTGCCAGCACCACTGCCCCGTGTCGCACGTCGCCGAGGAATTCCCCGAATTGTGTGAGGCCGAGCAGCAGGCCATGGCCGAGGTGCTCGGAACCCACGTGCAGCGGTTGGCGACCATCGTCAACGGAAACTGCGCCTGCACCACCCACGTACCACTTACTGTTCCGGTTTCCAAGGCGCCCAGCCCGCGTCGCGAAACCACCAGCATCGAAGGAGCGTCGTTATGACCCTCACGCCCGAGGCCAGCAAGACTGCAGCCGCGCCGCTGACCCAGGAGGAGGCCATCGCCTCCCTGGGCCGGTACGGCTACGGCTGGGCGGACTCCGACGTCGCCGGCGCCAGCGCGCAGCGCGGGCTGTCCGAGGCGGTGGTGCGCGACATCTCGGCGAAGAAGAACGAGCCCGAGTGGATGCTGCAGACCCGGCTCAAGGCGTTGCGGATCTTCGACCGCAAGCCGATGCCGACGTGGGGCTCCAACCTCGAGGGCATCGACTTCGACAACATCAAGTACTTCGTGCGCTCCACGGAGAAGCAGGCCGCGACGTGGGACGACCTCCCGGAGGACATCCGCAACACCTACGACCGGCTGGGCATTCCGGAGGCCGAGAAGCAGCGCCTGGTGGCCGGCGTGGCGGCCCAGTACGAGTCCGAGGTCGTCTACCACCAGATCCGCGAAGACCTTGAGGCGCAAGGGGTTATCTTCCTCGACACCGACACGGGCCTGCGCAAGCACCCGGAGATCTTCAAGGAGTACTTCGGCACCGTGATCCCGGCGGGGGACAACAAGTTCTCCGCGCTGAACACCGCGGTGTGGAGCGGCGGGTCGTTCATCTACGTGCCGCCGGGCGTGCACGTCGACATCCCGCTGCAGGCCTACTTCCGGATCAACACCGAGAACATGGGCCAGTTCGAGCGGACCCTGATCATCGCCGACGAGGGCTCCTACGTGCACTACGTCGAGGGCTGCACGGCCCCGATCTACAAGTCGGACTCGCTGCACTCGGCGGTGGTCGAGATCATCGTGAAACCCAATGCGCGCGTTCGCTACACGACCATCCAGAACTGGTCGGGCAACGTCTACAACCTGGTCACCAAGCGGGCGCGGGCCGAGGCCGGCGCCACCATGGAGTGGGTCGACGGCAACATCGGCTCGAAGGTGACCATGAAGTACCCGGCGGTCTGGATGACCGGCGAGCACGCCAAGGGCGAGGTGCTCTCGGTGGCGTTCGCCGGCGTGGACCAGCACCAGGACACCGGCGCCAAGATGCTGCACCTGGCGCCCAACACGTCGAGCAACATCGTGTCCAAGTCGGTGGCGCGCGGCGGCGGGCGCACCTCCTACCGCGGCCTGGTGCAGGTGAACAAGGGCGCGCACGGGTCGCGCTCGAGCGTGAAATGCGATGCGCTGCTGGTCGATACGATCAGCCGCAGCGACACCTACCCCTACGTCGACATCCGCGAGGACGACGTCACCATGGGCCACGAGGCCACCGTCTCGAAGGTCAGCGAGAATCAGCTCTTCTACCTGATGAGTCGCGGCCTGACCGAGGACGAGGCGATGGCCATGGTGGTGCGCGGCTTCGTCGAGCCGATCGCGAAAGAGCTGCCGATGGAGTACGCGTTGGAGCTCAACCGGCTGATCGAGTTGCAGATGGAGGGCGCGGTCGGATGACCGCTGCGATCAACAAGGGAGAGCTGTTCTCCTCGTTCGACGTCGACGCATTCGAGGTTCCGCACGGACGCGACGAGCTCTGGCGGTTCACCCCGCTGCGCCGGCTGCGCGGGCTGCACGACGGCTCGGCCAACGCCACCGGCAAGGCGCGCATCGATGTCAGCGAACAGCCCGGTGTCCACATCGAGACCGTCCGCCGCGGTGACGAGCGGCTTGGGCTGGGCGGTGCTCCCGCCGATCGGGTTGCGGCCCAGGCGTTTTCGTCGTTCAACTCGGCGACACTGGTCACCGTCGGCCGCGACAAGCGGATCGCCGATCCGATCAACGTCACCGTCACCGGACCCGGCGAGGGCGCCGTAGCCTACGGGCATCTGCAGATCCGCGTCGAGGAGCTCGCCGAGGCGGTGGTGATCATCGACCAGCGGGGCAGCGGAACCTACGCCGACAACGTCGAATTCGTGGTCGACGACGCCGCCCGGCTCACGGTCGTATGGATCGCCGACTGGGCCGACGACATGGTGCACCTGTCCGCCCACCACGCGAGGCTCGGCAAGGACGCGGTGCTACGGCACGTCGCGGTGACGCTGGGCGGTGAGATCGTGCGGATGTCGGCCAATGTGCGGTTCTCCGGCCCCGGCGGGGACGCCGAACTGCTGGGGCTGTACTTCGCCGACGACGGGCAGCACCTCGAGTCGCGGCTGCTGGTGGACCACGCGCAGCCCGACTGCCGCTCGAACGTGCTGTACAAGGGTGCGCTGCAGGGGGATCCGGACTCCGCGCTGCCCGACGCGCACACCGTGTGGGTGGGTGACGTGCTGATCCGCGCCGAGGCCACCGGCACCGACACCTTCGAGGTGAACCGCAACCTGGTGCTGACCGACGGCGCGCGCGCCGACTCGGTGCCCAACCTCGAGATCGAGACGGGGGAGATCGCCGGCGCCGGGCACGCCAGCGCCACCGGGCGTTTCGACGACGAACAACTGTTTTACCTGCGTTCGCGCGGCATCCCGGAGGACCAGGCGCGCCGCCTGGTGATCCGCGGGTTCTTCGGGGAGATCATCTCGAAGATCGCGGTGCCCGAGGTGCGCGAACGCCTGACCGCAGCCATCGAACACGAACTGGCCCTTACGGAGAAATCACCCCTATGACGACCCTGGAAATCAAGGACCTGCACGTCAGCGTCGACGACCCCAACGCGCCGGAGGGGGAACGGGAGATCCCCATCCTGAAGGGCGTGGACCTGACCGTGAAATCCGGTGAGACGCATGCGTTGATGGGACCCAACGGTTCCGGCAAGTCGACGCTGTCGTACGCCATCGCCGGGCACCCCAAGTACCGCGTGACGTCGGGCTCGATCACGCTGGACGGCGAGGACGTGCTGGCGATGAGCGTCGACGAGCGCGCCCGGGCCGGCATCTTCCTGGCCATGCAGTATCCCGTAGAAGTGCCCGGTGTATCGGTGTCGAACTTCCTGCGCTCGGCGGCCACCGCCGTGCGCGGCGAGGCGCCGAAGCTGCGGCACTGGGTCAAAGAGGTCAAGGGGGCGATGACGTCCCTGGAGATCGACCCGGCGTTCGCCGAGCGCAGCGTCAACGAGGGCTTCTCGGGCGGCGAGAAGAAGCGCCACGAGATCCTGCAGCTGGAGCTGCTCAAGCCCAAGATCGCGATCCTCGACGAGACCGACTCCGGTCTGGACGTCGACGCGCTGCGGGTGGTCAGCGAGGGCGTGAACCGCTATGCCGAGTCCGAGCACGGCGGCGTCCTGTTGATCACGCACTACACCCGCATCCTGCGCTACATCCACCCCGAGTACGTGCACGTGTTCGTCGGCGGCCGCATCGCCGAATCCGGCGGACCGGAGCTGGCCGACGAACTCGAGCAGAACGGCTACGTTCGCTTCTCCCCCGCAAGCGGGAGGGACCCCCAGCAAGCGGCGGCAACAGGGGCGTAGCCATGCTGGATGTTGCGGCGATTCGCGCCGACTTCCCGATCCTGAAGCGGGTGATGCGCGGCGGAAACCAGTTGGCGTACCTGGATTCCGGTGCGACGTCGCAGCGCCCCGTGCAGGTGCTCGACGCCGAACGGGAATTCCTGCTCACCTCCAACGGCGGGGTGCATCGCGGCGCCCACCAGCTGATGGAGGAGGCCACCGACGCCTACGAGCAGGGCCGCGCCGACATCGCGGCCTTCGTCGGCGCCGACGCTGAAGAGCTGGTGTTCACCAAAAACGCCACCGAGGCGCTCAACTTGGTGTCATATGTGCTGGGCGACAACCGTTTCGAGCAAGCCGTCGGGCCCGGCGACGTGATCGTCACCACCGAGCTCGAGCACCACGCCAACCTGGTTCCGTGGCAGGAGCTCGCCCGGCGCACCGGCGCCGCATTGCGCTGGTACGGCGTCACGGACGACGGCCGCATCGACCTCGACTCGCTGCAACTCGACGAGCGTGTCAAAGTCGTTGCCTTCAGCCATCATTCCAACGTGACCGGCGCCCTCGCGCCGGTCGACCAGCTGGTTGCCCGCGCCCGGGCGGTGGGCGCGTTGACCGTGCTGGACGCGTGCCAGTCGGTGCCGCACCGGCCGGTCGACTTCCACGCGCTCGACGTCGACTTCGCGGCGTTCTCCGGACACAAGATGTTGGGCCCCAACGGGATCGGGGTGCTGTACGGCCGCGGCGAGCTGCTGTCGACGATGCCCCCGTTCCTCACCGGCGGGTCGATGATCGAGACGGTGACCATGGCCGCCTCTACCTACGCCCCGACGCCCCAGCGCTTCGAGGCAGGCACTCCGATGACCTCGCAGGTGGTCGGATTGGCGGCCGCCGCAAGATATCTCGCGGCGATCGGCATGGACGCCGCCGAAGCCCACGAACGCGAACTTGTCGCCGCGACCATCGAGGGTCTGTCCGGCATCGACGCCGTGCGCATCATCGGCCCCACCTCGCTGGAGAACCGCGGCTCGCCGGTGTCGTTCGTGGTCGACGGCGTGCACGCGCATGACATCGGGCAGGTGCTCGACGACGACGGCGTCGCCGTGCGCGTCGGGCACCACTGCGCGTTGCCGCTGCACCGCAGGTTCGGGCTGGCGGCCACCGCGCGGGCGTCCTTCGCCGTGTACAACACCGCCGACGAGGTCGAGCGCCTCGTGACCGGCGTGCGACGGGCCCTGGATTTCTTTGGGAGAGACTGACGTTGCGCCTCGAGCAGATCTATCAGGACGTGATCCTCGATCACTACAAGCATCCGCAGCACCGCGGGCTGCGGGAGCCGTTCGATGCCCAGGTGCACCACGTCAACCCGGTCTGCGGTGACGAGGTCACGCTCCGGGTGACGTTGTCCGACGACGGCGAAACCGTCGCCGACGTCTCGTATGACGGGCAGGGCTGTTCGATCAGCCAGGCATCGACCTCGGTGCTGACCCAGCAGGTGATCGGTCACAGCGTCGGAGAGGCGCTCAAGACCACCACCGCATTCACCGAGATGGTGTCCTCCCGCGGCACCGTCGAGGGCGACGAGGACGTCTTGGGCGACGGCGTCGCGTTCGTCGGGGTCGCCAAGTACCCGGCGCGGGTGAAGTGCGCGCTGCTCGGGTGGATGGCGTTCAAAGACGCGCTGGCCCAGGCCAGCGCAAGCTTCGAGGAGGACCAGAAATGAGCGAAACCACCGCACCGGGCGACGAATTCCTCGCCGATGTCGAGGAGGCGATGCGCGACGTCGTCGACCCCGAACTGGGCATCAACGTCGTCGATCTGGGGCTGGTCTACGGCCTGAACGTGGAAGAGGGCGACGAGGGAACCGTCGCCCTGATCGACATGACGCTGACGTCGGCGGCCTGTCCGCTGACCGACGTGATCGAAGACCAGTCGCGCAGCGCGCTCGTCGGCAGCGGCCTGGTCGACGACCTGCGGATCAACTGGGTGTGGAACCCGCCGTGGGGCCCGGACAAGATCACCGAGGACGGCCGCGAGCAGCTGCGCGCCCTCGGCTTCACCGTCTGATCCGGCCGCCGCTGAGCCGATGGCGCCGGACGGCTTCGCCTGGCTGCGCCGCGCCCGTCTAGAGGTGGAAGGGCAGGTGCGGTAGGTGCGGCAGGTGGTGATGCGGGTGCCCCATCGGCGGGCAGGCCTCGAGGCTGATCGTCATCGCGTGCAGCACGCCGGCGTCCTGGGTGCCCTGGGCGCCCATGCACTTGCCGTTCGTGATCGCCTGGGAGTCCGACTGCGTCTGCTTCTGGTAGGACGTCGAGTTCGCGACCGTCACGGTCGTGGGTGTCGGTTGGGGACCGATGCCGTTGACCGCGATGGTGTTACCCGACACCGAGCTGACCGTGCCGTAGAACCCGGCCGGTGGCGGGCACTTGCCGTCGACGGCTGAGGTGACGGTCACGGCCTGCGCGGTGATCGAGCCCCCCGTGGGCGCGCTCTGCGGGGTGGCGCGCACGTTGACGCAACTGCCGGGCGTGACGTCGGTCAGCTGAGCCGGGGTGACCTCGACCACCCTCGTCGAGGGGGAGAAGTCCACCGTGGCGGACCCCGTCCGCGTCCTGAGCTGGATGGTGCCGCCCGACACCGACTCGACCAGGCCCTCGACGTAGTCCTTCGGGGCGGGGGGCGGCGGGGGAGCCGGCGGCGAGGGCGTGCCCGGCGCGGGGCCGGGCGGCAACGCCGTCACAGTCGGCTTGTTGCTGTTGCTCGCGGTGTTATCGGAGTGGCACATGGCGACGCTCAACGCGATAACCGCGATGACGCCGACGATCGCGACCTGCGCCAGGCGAGGCTTGACCGTGCTGGCAGACATCGACGTGGCTCCGATCGTGAGTTGTAGGCCTTATTGGATACCCACGGGAAACTCGTTTCCATGAGTTCATCCGAGATTTGTGGTGTGAATCTCGGGCCGCCGGGCAAAGGGCAAGAAAGGGCTTTGGCCCCTAAGGAATGTGAGGGGCACGCACTTACCGTCATAGCGGCGCCGACGCTAGGAGAAGCCGCTCAATGCCGATCGTGACCCCGTGGCCGTCTTCGCAACCGGGTCTCCCGGCGCACAGCCGAAAGAACGCGTGCCGCGCATGAACGCCGCGACGCCCGGCCCGGCACCCACGCGCAAAGGGGCGATCACTGTCGCCGGCGCGACAGCCATCGGCGTCGGCGGGATGATGGGCGCCGGGCTCTACACGCTGCTCGGGCTGGCGTCGACGACCGCAGGGGTATGGCTGCCGGTCGCCTTCCTGATCGGCGGCGTCGTGTCGATGTTCAGCGTGTACTCCTACGCCAAGCTCGGGGCGCGATACCCCAGCCGCGGAGGCGCGGCGCAATTCCTGGTCCGCTGCTTCGGCGACGGCGTGATCGCGGGCGGCCTCAATATCTTTCAGTTCCTCGGCTGGATCATTGCGATGGCGCTGTACGCCGCGGGGTTCGCCGGCTACGTCCGGGCCCTGCTGCCGTGGGACATCCCGGGCTGGTCGGAGAAGGCCATCGGCATCGGGCTGATCGTCGTCGTGGTGCTCGTCAACCTCGTGGGCAGTAAGTTCGTGGGCCGCTCGGAGCTGTTCGTTGTCAGCATCGAGCTGGCGATCCTGGTTGCCTTCGTCGGCTTCGGACTGGCCAAGAGCGATCCGGGGCGCTTCGGCCACAACGATGATCACAGGTTCATCGGCGTGCTCTTCGCGGCCGGCCTGCTCTATGTCACCTATGAGGGCTTCGGCGTCGTGACGAATTCGGCCGGCGATATGCGCGACCCCGCCTGGGAGCTGCCCCGGGCGATGTTCTCGGCGCTGGGCATCGTGATCACGGTCTACCTACTGGTCAGCGCGGTGGTGGTGATGACGATGACGCTGCCGGCCATAGAGGCCAATTCCGGACATGTGTTGTCCGAGGCCGGCCGCGAGGTTTTCGGCCGGGCCGGATTCATCGTCATCGGGCTCGCCGCGCTGCTTGCGACCGCTTCCGGCGTCAACGCCACCATGTTCGGCGACACCAACCTGGCATTCGTCGTGGCCCGGACCGGCGAGCTGCCGCGCGGCTTTGCCCGCGGCGTGTGGCACGGCGGCACCGGTGGACTGTTCATCGCCGCCGCGCTGACCGCGGCGTTCGTGCTGTTCTTTCCGCTCGCCGCGGTGGGCCAGATGGCCAGCCTGGCGTTCTTGATCGTCTACGGCACCGTCAGCGCAGGACACCTGCGGGTGTGGCGCGACACCGGCGCCAAGAGGTGGCTGCTCGTCACCGCCGTGGTGCTCAACCTGGGCCTTTTCCTCCTGCTGCTGGGCTACAGCATCCACACCGGCCCGCCGAGCACCTGGATCACGCTGATAGCCGTCCTGGCGACCAGTTTCGTCGTCGAGTATGGCTACCGGCGGCGCACGGGTCGCCGCCTGAAGCTGGATGCAGCCAGCCAACCGGCCTAACCACGACTCCCGTCGCGGCGCCCACCACCGCGGTCACCCGTGCGGCTTGCCCCCGCACTTGCCGTCGTTGGCCGCGCGCACCGTGATGCTGGTCGCCTGCAGCGCTCCGGCGTTGTCCATCGTCCCGCGGGCGTTGAGGCACTTGCCCTGGGTGACCGCGTCGGGGGTGGCGGTGGTCATCTTCGAGTACTTGGTCTTATCGTCGACCGTCACGGCCGTCTGGGTGGTGTTACCGCTGGCGTCGCTGCCCGCGACGCTGATGGTGTTCCCCGTCACGGACGCGACTGAGCCGCGCACGGGCTGCGGCTTCGGGGGCGCCGGCGTCGGCGAGCCCGAGGGTGCGGGCTCGCTGGAACCGGGGCCGGACGCCGGTCCGGGTTGCTTGGGCTTCGGGCAGGTGCCGTTGACGGACGGGCTGACCCTCACCGATGCCGCGGTCACCGGCTGCCCGTTTTGGGCTTCCCGGGTGGGCTGCACGGTGACGCAGCTGCCCGAGGTGACGTCGCCCAGCGTGGCCGGCGAGACCTCGGTGATCTTGGTCGTCGAGGTGAAGTTGACGGCGGCGTTGCTCTTGTCTTCCTTCGTGACCTGGATCGAGTTCCCCGCGACGGACGCGATCAGGCCGCTCACCTTGGCCTCGTTCTGGGCCTGCGCCGGCGAGGTGGTGGTGGAGGTCACTGTGGACGTGGATGTCGACGTCGACGTCGGAGCCGATTTGTTCGACGAGCCGCACGCCGCGACGGACAAGGCGGTGACGCCCGTGACCGCGAGGATGGCCAGCCGGGTGAGCCGGGGCGCGGGACAGCTTGCTGAGATCAACGTTTCCCCCATTCGTGAGTCGGACCACGAAAAGATGTACCCGATGGAGCTGTGGCCGAGCTGTGTAACGCGCGGTCAGAACGCGTCTTCGGGGACGCGCATGATGTCGTTGTCGATGGACTCGATGACCCTGCGCTGCGCGGCCAACCTGGGCAGCACGTTCTTGGCGAAGAACGTGGCGGTCGCGACCTTGCCCTGGTAGAAGTGCTTGTCGCTGCTCGACGTCGTGTCGGCCAGCGCGCGGCGCGCGATGCCGGCCTGGACCAGCAACCGCCAGCCGATGAGCAGGTCACCGACCGCGAGCAGGTAGCGCACCGATCCCAGCCCGACCTTGTAGATCTCGGTGGGGTGCTGGGAGGCCGACATCAGGTATCCGGTCAGCGCGCCCGTCATCGCGGTAACTTCGTCGAGTGCGGCTTGCACCAACTCGGCCTGCGGCTTCAGCTCCTCGTCACAGGTGTCGATGGTGCGGCTGATCTGAGCCGTCAGGAATTGCAGCGCATGGCCGCGGTCGCGCACGATCTTGCGGAAGAAGAAATCCAGCGCCTGGATGGCGGTCGTGCCCTCGTAGAGCGAATCGATCTTCGAGTCGCGGATGTACTGCTCGATCGGATAGTCGACCAGGAAGCCCGAACCCCCCAGCGTCTGCAGCGATTCGGTCAGCACCTCGTAGGCCCGCTCGGAGCTCACGCCCTTGACGATCGGCAGCAGCAGGTCGTCGATGCGATGCGCCATGTCCGGATCGGCACCCGAAACCCGTTGCGCCACATCGGGATCCTGATGGGCGGCGGCATACATGTAGAGCGCCCGCAGGCCCTCGGCGTACGCCTTCTGGGTCATCAGGCTGCGACGCACGTCGGGGTGATGGATGATCGTGACCCGCGGGGCGGTCTTGTCCGCCATCTGGGTGATGTCGGCGCCTTGTACCCGCTCCTTGGCGAACGCCAGGGCGTTCAGGTATCCGGTGGACAGGGTGCCGGCGGCCTTCACGCCGATCGTCATGCGGGCCTGCTCGATCACCGTGAACATCTGCGCGATCCCGTTGTGCACGTCGCCCACCAGGTAGCCGACGGCGGGCACATCGCCGTCGCCGAAGGTCAATTCACACGTCGGCGAGGACTTGATGCCCATCTTGTGTTCCAGCCCGGTCGCGAAAACGCCGTTGCGGGAACCGAGTTCGAACGTCTCGGGGTCGAACAGGTACTTGGGCACATAGAACAGGCTCAACCCTTTGGTGCCCGGGCCGGCGCCCTCCGGCCGGGCCAGCACGAGGTGGAAGATGTTCTCGGCGGTCTCGCCGACGTCACCGCCGGAGATGAACCGCTTGACGCCCTCGATGTGCCATGTGCCATCGGGTTGCTGGATGGCCTTGGCGCGGCCCGCCCCGACGTCGGACCCGGCGTCGGGCTCGGTGAGCACCATGGTGGCCTGCCAGCCGCGCTCCACGCCCGCGGCCGCCCACCGCCGTTGCTGCTCGTTGCCCTCTTCGTAGAGCGCCTGGGCCATGAACGGGCCGAAGTTGAAGAAGTTCGCCGACGGGTTGGCGCACAGGATCATCTCGTTGACCGCCCAGGCCAGCGGGGGCGGCGCCGGCATGCCGCCGATCTCCTCGGCCAGCCCCAGCCGCCACCACCCGGCCTCCTTGATCGCGTGCACCGTCTTGGCCAGCTCGTCGGGCACGCTGATCGTGTGCTCAGCGGGGTCGAAGACCGGCGGATTGCGGTCGGCCGCGGCGAACGATTCCGCGACCGGGCCCTCCGCCAGGCGAGCGGCTTCGGCCAAAATCGTGCGGACGGTGTCCTCGTCGAGGTCGCCGTAGCGTTCGGTGCCAAGGACGGCGCCGATTTCGAGAACGTCGAACAGGTTGAACTCGAGATCGCGGACGTTAGCGATGTAGTGGCCCAACGCGATTCCCTCCCGCCCGATTGGTCAGCGCCAAGTCTGTAGGACGCGGGAAAACGTACGCAACCGTAAGTAGGAGGGCCGCTACCCGGGCGCGCCGTGCGCGCCGAACAGGAGCCCGCCCGTGCCGCCGACACCGGGGTTGTGGGGAGGCACGGCGCCGGGGGCGTTGCCGCCGTTGCCGCCGTTGCCGACAAGTATCGCGTTGCCCCCGTTGCCGCCATCGCCAGTCACCGCTCCGCCGGGGCCGCCGTTGCCGCCGTTGCCGAACAACCCGGCCTGGCCGCCCGTCCCCCCGTTGCTCGTGCTTCCGCCGCCGCCACCGGCGCCGCCGTTGCCATAGAAGAACCCGGCGTTGCCGCCGGCGCCACCGCCGCCGAAGGACAGCGAGTCACCGCCGGTGCCCCCGAAGCCGAACAGGAGCGCCCTGCCGCCTGCGCCGCCCCCGGCGGCTCCGGCGCCGCCCGCACCGCCATTGCCCCACAGCAGCCCGCCGTTCCCGCCGGCCCCGCCGGTCCCGCCGGGCACGCCGGCGCCGCCGATGCCGCCACTGCCGAGCAGGCCGGCGTCGCCGCCCCTGCCGCCCGGCCCGCCATTACCTCCGTTTCCGAACAAGATTCCGCCACCCTCGCCGGCCTGGCCGATCGCGGTGCCGTTGTTTCCGTTTCCGATCAGGGGGCGGCCGATCAGCAGTCGGGTGGGCTCGTTGATCAGGTTGAACAGCGGCTTCAAGGGGTTGGTGCCGGCCGCTTCTGTGGCGCCATACGCTGCCGCGCCGCCAAGCAGGTTCTGCACGAATTGGTCGTGAAACGCCGCGGCCTGGGCGCTCAGCGCCTGATAGGTCTGGGCGTGCGCGCCGAATACGGCGGCGATTGCGGCCGACGCCTCGTCGGCCCCCGCGGCGGCCACGGTGGTCGTCCGGGCCGCCACGGCCGAATTAACCTCATTGATTGTCGAACCGATGCGCGCCAGATTCCCGGCGGCCCCCGACAACAATTCCGTGTCCGCGACCAAAAATGACATCCCGCACCTCCTGCTGAAGCGGCGACGACGGCAAAAGCCTAACGCGATTTTGCAGCTGTGGGCGGTCTTTATTTGTCATCTGTTTAACTGGTGAATTCGATTGCACACGTATACATTTCACACAGTGTCGAATTGCAATCGAGGGGAGCCGAGGACCGCCGTAAATCGGGTGGTTCGACCGATGTAGCGATCGTTCTCGTCGCTGTGCCACCCGGTCGGGGCACGCTGGCCGACCGGCCCCTGCCGATATGGGAACATCGTGCCCACGAGCGACGTTAGGGGACTTGTGACAACACGCGATCTCACTGCTGAGAAGTTCAACGAAACCATCGAGGGCAACGACATCGTCCTCGTCGACTTTTGGGCGTCTTGGTGCGGTCCGTGTCGCCAGTTCGCGCCGACCTTCCAGGCGTCATCGGAGCAGCACCCCGACATCGTCTACGCCAAGGTCGACACCGAGGCCGAGCAACAGCTCGCGGCGGCCGCCCAGATCAGGTCCATTCCGACGCTGATGGCCTTCAAGAAGGGCAAGCTGCTGTTCAACCAGGCCGGAGCGCTGCCGCCGGCGGCCCTGGAAGACCTGGTACAGCAGATCAAGGCCTTCGACGTCGATGCCGCCGAGGCCGAGCAGGCCTGACCGGTCCGGCTACAGCGCGGCGCCGCTGCACAGCGGCGCCAGCGCGGTGCGGCCCTCGGCAACGCGGACGTAGAGGGATTTCAGCGTCTCGAGGTAACGGGTGACCGACTCGCGCGCGACCGGGTTGTTGGGGAAGAACACCATGGCGTGCGTCTCGTTTTCGTAGCGGTTGACCCGCAGGTCGAATCGAGCCGGCACCCCGCCGTCGTGGTGGATCTTGATGTTCGACCCGCCCCACTCGGACTTGACGATGGTGGACAGCGGAGGGCTGCTGGCGTCGAGGTGGAAGAGCAGCGGGACGCGCCTGTCGGGCATCCGCAGCCACGGCGCCAGTTCCAGCACACGACTGAACGGGACATTCGCCAGGGCTTTGCCCGAATCAAACGACTTCTGCGCGGCGCGGGCGGTGTCGCCGAACGATGATGCGTTGACCGGGATGGTGATCGGGACAAAGCCGGTGAACCACCCGATCGTCAGGAACTCCGCCCGGCTGCTGCGGGTGTCGCACGCGACAAGGCCGTAATACGTTTCGGCACCGGTCAATTCGTATTGGGCGAGCGCAGCGCACGCGAACACGCCGCCGCTGAAACGCGCGCCCGCGGCGATACAGGCGGATTCGAAGTTGGCCGTCTGCCGTTCGTCCATCACCGGCACGAACATCAGGTCGCAGGACCCCGAACCGTCGCCGAGCGATACCGGACACTCCGGAAGGGTTCCGTCATTGCTTTCGAAGAAGTCGACCCAGCCACGCACTTGCGGGGAGTCCAGGGTGAGGGCGGACGTGTACTCGTGTTGCCGCACACAGTAATCCGTGTAGCTACCCGGGGTGGGCAGCGCCGGCGGCGCCCCGCCGGCGAGCAGGGACGTGTACATCAGATAGAGCTCGAGGCGGATCGCGCCGAGGAACTGCGCGTCGATGTAGATGTGGTCGATCGCAAAGCAGAAGGTGAAGTGGTCGGCGCGCTGAATGATCGCAAACCTGAAGCAATCCCAGTCCAGGGGCGTCGGCGTGGCAACGATGTGCTCCCGGAAATCCTCCGGCGTCATCTCGCCGTGCCTGATCGGAACGCATTGAATGTCGCCGGGATTGGGAAGCGTGTGCCGAACGATGCGGTCGCCATCGGCAAACTCGAACCAGCTGTGATAGGTGTCATGCCGCCGAAGGTGCGTGTTGATGACGTAGGTGAGGACTCGAATGTCGCACTTGCCGGGCATGTCCCAGCTGCCGATGCACAGCCGCGACATATCCACCCCGCGGCTGGCGTGGTCGACGAAGTTATGCAGGTGCCGGGCTTGCTGATGGCTGGCCGGCACGGCGCTTACCGGAGCTCGCCGGATCTTGGCAAGCGAGGCGGGTGAGGGATGCCAACAGACAACCGAACCCGGCTCCGGCGCCCATTCGTCGAGGGCCCCGAAAGCCTCTTCTCCTGGGATGAACACATTCCCTCCCTATCGCTTCACCGCCTCGGCATAGCGGATTCATAGACTCGCCGACATTCGATTATTCGCGCACCCACCTCCACTGGTCGGAACTTGTTGCAACCCAGCGCATTCCACGCCAACGTCCGTGTCACTGTCGCGCGCGCGGCCCACCCCGGCCGTGTCGGCGAGCCATAGCCGACACGTATCCAACGGTGGCTAAAGGTAGCAGACCAAACGAACCCACGTGGGGCGTTTCGAAGACATTTAATGTAGGCGCCCACCGCCGTCACCACGACCCGGTTGCTCGCCACGCACGCCGGCCCAATCGCCCGGAACCGGAACCGCGACCCACCCCGGTCGCGGTAAAGTCGCGCCCATGTGGGGCACCGTGCTGGCATTGGCGCTGGTCGCCGGTGTGGACCCGGGACGCATCGGCATCGCCCTGCTGCTGTTCTCGCGGCGACGGCCGGTGCTCCATCTGGTCGCATTGTGGCTGGGCGGGCTGGCGGTCGGCGTCGCCCTTGCCCTGGGCGCGCTGTTCGGGTTGCACGACGTCGTGCTCGGGGTCATGGACAGGGTGGAGCTCGCCACGTCGAACTCCACGGCCGGCCGCATCCAGATCGCGATGGGCGTGTTCGCGCTGGTGCTGGCCGCGCTGATAGCGATCGGCTTTTCGGTGCGTCAACCGGCGGCGCCCGCCGGCGGCCCGTCGCAACCGGCCGGCTCGACGGCGCTCGCGCGGTTGTCGACGCGCGCCCTGGAGGCGCTGCGCGCCGGGCCGCCCTGGATCACCTTCCTGGTCGGGGTCGGCATCACGACCGATTTCCGGTACCTGGCGGCGCTCACCGTGATCCTGGCGTCGGGCGCCGCCCTCGGCACCCAGGTCACCGCGGCCGCGGCATACACGCTGGTCGGGCTGGCGTTCGCCGAAATCCCCCTGGTCTGCCACCTGGCGGCGCCGGAGCGGACCGGCGCGGTGATGTCGCGCGTGCACGATTGGGTGCAGGCCCGCAGGCGGGCCGCCCTGGGGCTCGTCGTGGCGGCGCTGGGCGTTTTCCTGATGACCGCGGGCCTGGGCCACGTCTGAGCCCGGGGGCGTTCGGGCACGCGTTACCTTTCACGGGTGAGTCTGGTACTGGTAGAGCAACCGCGGCCCGGTGTCGCGCTGATAACCCTCAATCGGCCCGAGCGGATGAATTCCATGGCGTTCGACGTCATGGTCCCGCTCAAAGAGGCCCTTGAGCAGGTCACTTACGACAATTCCGTGCGCGTCGTCGTGTTGACCGGGGCGGGTCGCGGATTCTCTTCCGGCGCCGACCACAAGTCCGCGGGCACCGTGCCCAACGTCGACGGGTTGACCCGCCCGACGTATGCGCTGCGGTCCATGGAGGTCCTCGACGACGTCATCCTGGCGCTGCGGCGCCTGCATCAGCCCGTGATCGCCGCGGTCAACGGCGCCGCGATCGGCGGTGGGCTGTGTCTGGCGCTGGCCGCCGACATCCGGGTGGCCTCGACCAGCGCTTACTTCCGCGCCGCGGGCATCAACAACGGCCTGACCGCCAGTGAGCTGGGATTGAGCTACCTGTTGCCCCGGGCCATCGGGTCGTCGCGCGCGTTCGAGATCATGCTGACCGGCCGCGACGTCACCGCCGAGGAGGCAGAGCGGATCGGGCTGGTGTCGTGTCAGGTGCCGGAGGGGCAGCTGCTGGACACCTGCTACGCCATCGCCGCACGAATCGCGGCTTTCTCACGGCCGGGGACCGAGTTGACCAAGCGCACACTGTGGAGCGGGCTCGACGCCGGTAGCCTGGAGGGGCACATGCAAGCCGAAGGCCTGGGACAGCTCTTCGTCCGCCTGCTCACCGCCAACTTCGAAGAAGCGGTTGCCGCGCGCGCAGAGAAGAGGCCGCCGGTGTTCACCGACGACAAATAGCCAGCTAGGAGAGCAATCGTGATCACGGCCACGGACCTCGAGGTCCGCGCTGGTGCGCGCATTCTGCTCTCCCCGGACGGACCGGACCTGCGCGTGCAGCCCGGTGACCGCATCGGGCTGGTCGGCCGCAACGGCGCGGGCAAGACCACCACCCTGCGCATCCTGGCGGGCGAGAGCCAGCCGTATGCGGGATCGGTGGTCCGCAGCGGCGAAATCGGTTATCTGCCACAGGATCCCAAGGAAGGCGATCTCGACGTGCTGGCCCGCGACCGGGTCTTGTCGGCGCGCGGATTGGATGTGCTGCTCACCGACCTGGAGAAGCAGCAGGCGCTGATGGCCGAGGTCGCCGACGACGACGCGCGGGACCGGGCGATCCGTCGCTACGGGCAGCTGGAGGAGCGGTTCGTGGCGCTGGGCGGGTACGGCGCGGAGAGCGAGGCCAGCCGCATCTGCGCCAGCCTCGGCCTGCCGGAACGCGTGCTGACGCAGCAGCTGCGGACGCTGTCCGGCGGGCAGCGCCGCCGGGTGGAGCTCGCGCGCATCCTGTTCGCCGCGTCCGACACCGGCGCCGGATCGTCCACCACGCTGCTGCTGGACGAGCCGACCAACCACCTCGACGCGGACTCGATCGGCTGGCTGCGGGACTTCCTGCGCGGCCACAGCGGCGGGCTGGTGATCATCAGCCACAACGTCGAGCTGCTCGCCGACGTCGTCAACCGGGTGTGGTTCCTCGACGCCGTGCGCGGCGAGGTCGACGTCTACAACATGGGCTGGCAGAAGTACCTGGACGCCCGCGCCACCGACGAGCAGCGCCGGCGCCGGGAACGCGCGAACGCCGAGCGCAAGGCCGCGGCGCTGCGCACGCAGGCCGCGAAGCTCGGCGCCAAGGCGACCAAAGCCGTTGCGGCCCAGAACATGTTGCGCCGCGCCGACCGGATGATGGCCGCGCTGGACGAGGAACGCGTCGCCGACAAGGTCGCGCGCATCAGGTTCCCGACCCCGGCCGCGTGCGGGCGCACACCGCTGACGGCCTCGGGGTTGAGCAAGGCGTACGGATCGCTCGAGGTGTTCGCCGGTGTCGACCTGGCCATCGACCGCGGCTCCCGCGTGGTCGTGCTGGGCCTCAACGGGGCGGGGAAGACCACCCTGCTCCGCATCCTGGCCGGCGTCGAGAGCCCCGACACGGGGGCCGTCGAGCCCGGACACGGTTTGCGGATCGGCTACTTCGCGCAGGAGCACGACACCCTCGACAACGACGCGACCGTGTGGGAGAACATCCGGCACGCCGCGCCCGACACCGGCGATCAGGAGTTGCGCGGCCTGCTCGGCGCCTTCATGTTCAGCGGTCCGCAGCTCGACCAGCCCGCGGGGACGCTGTCCGGCGGCGAGAAGACCCGGCTCGCGCTGGCCGGTCTTGTGGCGTCCACGGCCAACGTGTTGCTGCTCGACGAGCCGACCAACAACCTCGATCCCGCGTCGCGCGAACAGGTGCTCGATGCGCTGCGCAGTTATCAGGGCGCGGTGGTGTTGGTGACGCACGACCCGGGCGCGGCCGAGGCCCTCGACCCACAACGCGTCGTGCTGTTGCCCGACGGCACCGAGGATCACTGGTCCGACGAGTACCGGGATCTCATCGAGCTGGCCTGACGCCAATTTCGACCAAAGCCGCCCGCGACCGGCAACGGCTTCTTACGCTATGTGCCTGGGGGCGCAGTCCGGGGGCGGAGGGTCTCAACCACACTTCGGCTCGGCGCGCGAGTCCACGCGAGCGTAGCGTCACTGCGAAATCAAGTCCCCTCATTCGCAGTGGCGTTGCGTTTGCGCCCCGGATTACCAGAACCGTTGCGCCGCACGGACTTTTCCACCAGGTCGAGGACGGCGGCCAGTCGCCCGGGGTCCTCGCCGGACGCCAGCCGGGCCACCAGGCCGTCGAGCACCAGTTCCAGGTAGCACTGCAGGACGTCGCCGGGGACGTCGTCGCGCACCCGGTGCGCCTCCTTCTGCCGGCGCAGCCGATCGGTGGTCGCCGCCGCCAGTTCGGCGGAGCGCTCCGCCCAGCCCCGGCTGAACACCGGGTCGTTGCGCAGCTTGCGGGCGATCTCCAACCGGGTGGCCAGCCAGTCGAACTGGTCCGGCGCGGCGAGCATGTCGCGCATCACCTGGATCAGACCCTCGCGGGACGCCACCTCCGCCATCCGCTCGGCGTCCTCGTGCGCCAGCGCGAAAAACAAAGCGTCCTTGTCCCGGAAGTGATGGAAGATCGCGCCCCGCGACATCCCGACCGCCTTTTCCAGCCGACGGACCGTGGCCTTGTCGTAGCCGTACTCGGCGAAGCAGCGACGGGCACCGTCGAGGATCTGGCGGCGGCGAGCCGCCAGATGGTCCTCGCTGACTTTGGGCACAGGCGCTGTCGGCTATGACTTGAGCATGTTGCGCAGCACGTACTGCAGGATGCCGCCGTTGCGGTAGTAGTCGGCCTCGCCGGGCGTGTCGATGCGCACCACCGCGTCGAACTCGACCGGATCGCCGGACTCCTTGGCGGCCTTGACATGCACCGTCTTCGGCGTCTTACCGTCGTTGAGCGCCTCGATGCCGGTGATGTCGAACACCTCGGTGCCGTCCAGCCCGAGGTCTCCCGCCGTCTTGCCCTCGGGGAACTGCAGCGGGATGACGCCCATGCCGATCAGGTTGGAGCGGTGAATGCGCTCGAACGACTCGGCGATCACCGCCCGCACGCCCAGCAGCAACGTGCCCTTGGCCGCCCAGTCGCGCGACGAACCGGACCCGTATTCCTTGCCGCCCAGCACCACCAGCGGAATGCCTTGTGCCGCATAGTTTTGCGCGGCGTCGTAGATGAACGCCTGCGGGCCGCCGTCCTGGGTGAAGTCGCGGGTGTAGCCGCCGGCGACGTCGTCGAGCAATTGGTTGCGCAGCCTGATGTTGGCGAACGTGCCGCGGATCATCACCTCGTGGTTGCCGCGCCGCGAACCGAAGGAGTTGTAGTCCTTGCGGTCGACGCCGTGCTCGTCGAGGTACTGTGCCGCCGGGGTGCCCGGCTTGATGCTGCCGGCGGGCGAGATGTGGTCGGTGGTCACCGAGTCGCCGAGCAGGGCGAGCACGCGGGCGCCGGTGATGTCCTTGATCGGCTCCGGGTCGGCCGACATGCCCTCGAAGTAGGGGGGCTTGCGCACGTACGTCGAGTCCGGGTTCCACTCGAAGGTGTTGCCGCTGGGCGTCGGCAGGTTGCGCCAGCGCTCGTCGCCCTTGAACACGTCGGCGTAGTTCTTCGTGAACATCTCCTGGCTGATCGCCGACGCGATGGTGTCCGACACGTCCTTCTGCGACGGCCAGATGTCCTTGAGGAAGACGTCGTTGCCCTCCTTGTCGGTGCCGAGCGGCTCGCTCTCGAAGTCGAAGTCCATGGTCCCGGCCAGCGCGTAGGCGACCACCAGCGGCGGCGACGCCAGGTAGTTCATCTTCACGTCCGGGTTGATGCGGCCCTCGAAGTTGCGGTTGCCGCTCAGCACAGCCGCCACCGAAAGGTCGTTGTCGTTGATCGCCTTGGAGATCTCGTCGGGCAGCGGGCCGGAGTTGCCGATGCACGTGGTGCAGCCGTAGCCGACCAGGTAGAAGCCCAGCTTCTCCAGGTAGGGCCACAGGCCGGCCTTGTCGTAGTAGTCGTGCACCACCTGCGAGCCGGGCGCCATCGTCGTCTTCACCCACGGCTTGGAGGTCAGCCCCTTCTCCACGGCGTTGCGGGCCAGCAGGGCCGCGCCGAGCATCACCTCCGGGTTGGAGGTGTTGGTGCACGACGTGACCGCGGCGATCACCACCGCGCCGTGGTCGAGCACGAACTCGCCCCGTTCGTCGGACTTGACCGTCACCGGGTTGCTCACCCGGCCCTTCGCGTGCCTGGCGGCCGACTCCACCTTGGGCGCGTCGTCGGCATGCCCGTTCTCCAGCGCCCCCGGGTCGCTGGCCGGGAACGACTCGTCGACCGCCTCGTCCAGCTTCGAGTAGTCCTTCTTGTCGGGGTCGTCGCCGACGTAGCCCGGAATCTGTTCGCGGAACGTGGCTTTGGCGTCCGACAGGGCGATGCGGTCCTGCGGTCGCTTGGGCCCGGCGATCGACGGCACCACGTCGGACAGGTCGAGTTCGAGGTACTCGGAGAAGGCGGGCTCGCGCTTGGGGTCGTGCCACATGCCCTGCTCCTTGGCGTAGGCCTCGACCAGCGCGAGCTGCTCGGGCTTGCGGCCGGTGAACTTCAGGTAGGAGATGGTCTCCTCGTCGATCGGGAAAATCGCTGCGGTGGAACCGAATTCGGGGCTCATGTTGCCCAGGGTGGCGCGGTTGGCCAGCGGTACCTCGGCCACGCCCTCGCCGTAGAACTCGACGAACTTGCCGACCACGCCGTGCTTGCGCAGCATCTCGGTGACGGTCAGCACCACGTCGGTGGCCGTGACGCCGGCCTGGATCTCGCCGGTCAGCTTGAAGCCGACGACCCGCGGGATCAGCATCGACACCGGCTGACCGAGCATCGCGGCCTCGGCCTCGATGCCGCCCACGCCCCAGCCCAGCACCCCGAGGCCGTTGACCATCGTGGTGTGGGAGTCGGTGCCCACGCAGGTGTCGGGGTAGGCCACCCCGTCGCGCTCCATCACGACGCTGGCCAGGTACTCGATGTTGACCTGGTGCACGATGCCGGTGCCCGGCGGCACCACCTTGAAGTCGTCGAATGCGCCTTGGCCCCAACGCAAGAACTGGTAGCGCTCGCCGTTGCGCTGGTATTCGATCTCGACGTTGCGCTCGAAGGCGTCGGCCCGGCCGAACAGGTCGGCGATCACCGAGTGGTCGATGACCAGATCGGCCGGCGCCAGCGGATTGACCTTGGCCGGGTTGCCACCGAGGTCGCCGATGGCCTCGCGCATGGTGGCCAGGTCGACGATGCACGGCACGCCGGTGAAGTCCTGCATGACGACGCGCGCGGGCGTGTATTGGATCTCAATGCTGGGCTCCGCCTTGGGATCCCAGTTCGCGATGGCCTCGATGTGGTCCTTGGTGATGTTGCTGCCGTCCTCGTTGCGCAGCAGGTTCTCCGCCAGGACTTTGAGGCTGTAGGGGAGTTTCTCGGTGTTGGGGACGGCGTCGAGCCGATAGATCTGGTAACTCTTGTCGCCGACCTCGAGGTTGTCGCGGGCTCCGAACGAGTTCACAGAATCAGTCACTTCAACTCCCAAGGATTAAGTTCTCCCGCCGACGGGCCATGTCGGCGGCGGTGCTACTTTAACAGTACGCTTGTCCTGCATTACGGGCGGCACCCCATGGTCCAGTCTTGTCGCGTGCGCCGCGCGTTTAAACCCCTGGAACCGAAGTCGCGTACGGGCGGGCCGCTCGCCGAGACATAACACACCGCGACCGGGATCGGCGCGTCGTGTGCGAGGTTTACGTGTCGTGGAAAGCCGCGCGCGATGCGGCCGGGTGAAGTCGCGTACGGTGCCTGTAGCGCTGGGGTGCCAACGGGCAGGAGGGACACATGACCGGTCACGATTCCGTCGTGCTGCCGCTCTACATTCCGCAGGACGTCGACATGACGGCGATCAAGGCTCAGGTCGCCGCCGCCGGCGTCAGCGCGCCACCCGAGGCCATGCCCGGCCTGCTCGATGTGGTCAACCAGGCGCACGCCGACGGCATCAACCTCAAGATCGTGCTGCTCGACCACAACCCGCCCAACGACACGCCGTTGCGCGACATCTCCACCGTGGTCGGCGCCGACTACCACGACGCCACGGTGCTGACCCTCAGCCCCAGCTACGTCGGCACCTACAGCACGCAATTCCCGCGCGTCACCCTCGAGGCCGGCGAGGACATCGCCAAGACCGGTAATCCGGTGGTCTCGGCGCAGCACTTTTTGCACGAGCTGCAGTCGCCGGAATTTCCCTGGACAGGCCTGACCATATTTCTCTTGATCGCCGTCTTCGCGGCGGCCGCCGGCACCCGCTTCCTGCAGTTGCGCAGCCGCCGCGCAGCAACGCCGGCCGGTGCCCCCGGAACAACGGAGCAAGCGCCCACTAACGGCGCCTGACACGGGCATCCGGGTCGGGCCACCGCCTCGATCGGACGCCCGCGGCCCCCCGCGGCAAACGGGCCAGGTCACCATTCGGTCACATTAAACGCACGTCCAGAGTGCAGTTTGTGACTAACGTTTCCACGGCGTCTTATGTGACGTACGGTGCAAATGATGCCCGTGTTGTTCCTGGCGCTTTCTAGATATCCCTGCCTGGCGCCGCCCGTCCGCGTTGAGCCGTAGGAGACCTGAGCCGAATGAGACGTACCCGCTGGGGCTTCTCCTCGCGACCGGCCGCCCGGCTGGTCCGGCCGGTCGTACCGTCGCTGCTCAGCGTGGCGATGCTGGTGTGCACACCGGGCCTGGCGGACGCCGACCCCGCCGCCGACAGCCTGGCCGCCCTGATCGCCAACGTGGCCAAGGCCAATCAGCGCCTGGAAGACCTGACGGCCGAGATTCAGACGGAACAGGAAAGCGTCAACAAGGCCCTCGTCGACGTCGAGACCGCGCGGGACAACGCGGCCGCCGCTCAGCACGACCTGGAGGCCAGCCAGCGGTCGGTCACCGACGCCAACGCCGCGATCGCCGCCGCGCAGCACCGGTTCGACACGTTCGCGGCGGCCACCTATATGAACGGCCCGTCGGGCGGCTACCTGTTGGCGAGCAGCCCGGAAGACATCATCGCGACCGAATCGGCCGCCCGGACCCTGACCGCCAGTTCCCAGGGGGTGATGGACAAGCTGCAGCGGGCCCGCACCGAGCAGGTGAACAAGGAGTCCGCGGCCCGGCTGGCCAAGCAGAAGGCCGACAAGGCCGCGGCCGACGCCAAGGCCAGTCAGGACGCCGCGGTGGCGGCGCTCACCAACTCCAAGCAGAAGTTCACCGAACAACGCGAGCAGGCCGCGCGCCTGACCGCCGAGCGCGATGAGGCGCAGGCCAAGCTCGAGGCGGCCAAGCTGCAATGGTCGGCGGGCAAGGGCGGCGCCGCTGTCCCCGCCTCGGGCGACCGGTGGGATCCGGGCGCCCCGGCCGGTGCGTCGCCCGGTCGCGGACGGCAGTGGGACGGGCTGTGGGACCCGACGCTGCCGATGGTGCCCAGCGCCAACGTGCCCGGTGACCCGATCGCGGTGATCAACCAGGTGCTGGGCATCTCGGCCACGTCGACGCAGGTCACCGCCGGCCTGGGCCGCAACTTCCTACAACAACTCGGCATCCTCAAGCCCGACGACACCGGCATCACCAACGCCAACCCGGGCGCGACCGCCGGGCGGATCCCGCGGGTCTACGGGCGGCAGGCCACCGAGTACGTGATCCGCCGCGGCATGTCGCAGATCGGCGTGCCCTATTCCTGGGGCGGCGGCAATGCGGCCGGGCCGAGCAAGGGCATCGACTCCGGCGCCGGCATCACCGGGTTCGACTGCTCGGGCCTGGTCCTCTACTCGTTCGCCGGCGTGGGCATCAAGCTGCCGCACTACTCCGGTTCGCAGTACAACCTGGGCCGCAAGATCCCGTCGGCGCAGATGCGCCGCGGCGACGTCATCTTCTACGGCCCGGGCGGCAGCCAGCACGTGACGATCTACCTCGGCGACGGTCAGATGCTCGAGGCCCCCGACATCGGTTTGAAGGTCCGCGTTGCTCCCGTGCGCACCAGTGGGATGACGCCCTACGTGGTCCGCTACATCGAATGGTGACGACCGAGTACTGAACGAGGAGCTATGCGGCACAAGCGTTTTCGCCTGATAACCCTGGCCTGGGTCACCGCGATGGTGGCCGGGCTGATGTTGGCTGTCGCCGCCCCGGCACCCCCGGCCGTCGCCGATCCCGGGCAGTGGGACCCGACGCTGCCGGCCACGATCAGCGCCGGCGCCCCGGGCGATCCGCTCGCGGTCGCCAACGCGTCCTTACAGGCCACCGCCCAGGCCACCCAGACCACGCTGAACCTGGGTAAGCAATTCCTCGGCGGCCTCGGGATCAACCTCGGCGGCGATCCCGCCCCTGCCGCGGCGACCCCCACCAATCCCGGCGGCAAGATCCCCCGCGTCTACGGCCGGCAGGCGATCGAGTACGTGATCAAGCGGATGGGGTCGCAGATGGGCGTGCCGTATTCGTGGGGCGGGGGTGCGCTGGACGGGCCCAGCAAGGGCGTCGGCGATGGGGCCAATATCAACGGGTTCGACTGCTCGGGCCTGATGCGGTACGGCTTCGCCGGGGTCGGCGTGCTGATCCCGCGGTTCTCCGGTGACCAGTACAACGCCGGACGCCACATCCCGCCCAACGAGGCCCGGCGCGGCGACCTCATCTTCTACGGGCCGAACGGTGGCCAACACGTCACGATGTATCTCGGCAACGGCCAGATGCTCGAGGCGTCGTCACTGGCCGGCAAGGTCACCGTGAGCCCGGTGCGCAAGCCGGGCATGACGCCGTTCCTGACTAGGATCATCGAGTACTGATCGCGGCGCCGGCGAGCCATCAGCCGGGCGAGCGTCGACGGAAACCGGCAGGCCTGGAATAGTTGGACGAGGGCACGTCGCTGCCCGGCAGTCGTGTCCGAATGAGCGTGGAGGGTTCTTGATGACATCAGCAGGTGGGCCGCCCCCGGGCGCCAGCAGTTACCCGGGCCAGGGCGGGCCCTCCGGCCCGCCCGCCCACGAAGCGCCTCCCGGCGGCGGTAATGGCCTGGCCGCCGAGGTGCACACGCTGGAGCGGGCCATCTTCGAGGTCAAACGGATCATCGTCGGCCAGGACCAGCTCGTCGAGCGGATGCTGGTGGGCCTGTTGTCCAAGGGCCACGTCCTGCTCGAGGGCGTGCCCGGCGTCGCCAAGACGCTGGCCGTGGAGACCTTCGCGAAGGTGGTCGGCGGGACGTTCGCCCGCATCCAGTTCACCCCCGACCTGGTGCCCACCGACATCATCGGTACCCGGATCTACCGGCAGGGCAAGGAGGAGTTCGACACCGAGCTCGGGCCCGTGGTGGTCAACTTCCTGCTCGCCGACGAGATCAACCGCGCGCCGGCGAAGGTGCAGTCGGCGCTGCTCGAGGTCATGCAGGAGCGCCACGTGTCGATCGGCGGCAAGACCTTCTCGCTGCCCAACCCGTTCCTGGTGATGGCGACGCAGAACCCGATCGAGCACGAGGGCGTCTACCCCCTGCCGGAGGCGCAGCGCGACCGCTTCCTGTTCAAGATCAACGTCGGCTACCCGACGCCCGAAGAGGAGCGGGAGATCATCTACCGGATGGGCGTCAAGCCGCCGGTGCCCAAGCAGATCCTGAACACCGACGACCTGCTGCGGTTGCAGGACATCGCGTCCAACGTGTTCGTCCACCACGCGCTCGTCGACTACGTCGTGCGCGTCGTCACCGCCACCCGTCACCCCGAGCAACTCGGCATGAACGACGTCAAGACCTGGATCTCGTTCGGCGCCTCCCCGCGTGCCTCGCTGGGCATCATCGCGGGCGCGCGCTCGCTGGCGCTGGTCCGGGGCCGCGATTACGTCATCCCACAGGACGTCGTGGAGGTCATTCCCGACGTGCTGCGGCACCGGTTGGTGCTCACCTACGACGCGCTCGCCGACGAGATCTCGCCGGAGATCGTCATCAACCGCGTGCTGCAGACGGTGGCCCTGCCTCAGGTGAATGCCGTTCCGCAGCAAGGCCATTCGGTGCCGCCGGTGATGCAGACCGTGGCGGCCAGCGGTCGGTGACCGATGACAAGCCGGCGGTGCGCCATCCGCCCTCGTTCCAGCGGGGGCAGATCGACGACCCGAAGCTCACCGCGGCGCTGAAGACACTCGAGCTCACGGTCAAACGCAAGCTCGACGGGGTGCTGCACGGCGACCACCTCGGCCTGATCCCGGGGCCGGGCACGGAGCCGGGGGAGTCGCGCGAGTATCAGCCCGGCGACGACGTCCGCCGGATGGACTGGGCGGTGACCGCCCGCACCACGCACCCGCACGTCCGGCAGATGATCGCCGACCGCGAGCTGGAGACGTGGATGGTGATCGACATGTCGGCGAGCCTGGACTTCGGCACCACGGTCTGCGAGAAGCGCGACCTGGCGGTGGCGGCCGCGGCGGCGATCACCTACCTCAACAGCGGCGGCGGCAACCGGATCGGCGCGCTGGTCGCCAACGGCGCGACGATGACCCGCATCCCGGCGCGTTCCGGGCGCCAGCACGAGCAGACGCTGCTGCGTACCATCGCGACGACGCCCAAGGCGCCGGTCGGGGTTCGTGGCGATCTGGCGACGGCCATCGATGCGCTGCGCCGGCCGGAACGCCGCCGCGGAATGGCCGTCATCATCAGCGACTTCCTCGGCCCGATCAATTGGATGCGCCCGCTGCGGGCGATCTCGGCCCGACACGAGGTGCTGGCCATCGAGGTGCTCGACCCGCGCGACGTCGAGCTGCCTGACATCGGCGACGTGGTGTTGCAGGACGCCGAAACCGGCGTCACGCGGGAGTTCACCATCGACGCGCAGTTGCGTGACGACTTCGCCAACGCGGCCGCGGCGCACCGCGCGGAGGTGTCCCGCACGGTCCGCAGCTGCGGGGCCCCGGTGCTGACGCTGCGCACCGACCGCGACTGGATTGCCGACATCGTGCGCTTCGTGGAATCCCGTCGGCGGGGGGCGCTGGCGGGGCGGCAGTGACGTTGCCGCTGCTGGGCCCGATGTCGCTGTCGGGCTTCGCGCACTCGTGGTTCTTCCTTTTCCTTGTCGTGGTGGTCGGGTTGGCCGCGCTGTACATCGTGCTGCAGCTGGCGCGGCAGCGGCGGATGCTGCGGTTCGCCAACATGGAGCTGCTGGAAAGTGTTGCCCCGCAACGGCCGTCGCGATGGCGGCACGTGCCGGCGATCCTGCTGGTGACCTCGCTGGTGCTGTTCACCATCGCGATGGCGGGGCCGACGAACGACGTCCGGATTCCCCGCAACCGCGCGGTGGTGATGCTGGTGATCGACGTGTCGCAGTCGATGCGCGCCGCCGACGTCCCGCCGAACCGGATGGCGGCCGCTCAGGAGGCCGCCAAGCAGTTCGCCGACGAGCTGACCCCGGGAATCAATCTGGGGCTGATCGAGTACGCGGGCACCGCGACCGTGCTGGTGTCCCCGACGACCAACCGGGACGCGACCAAGAACGCGCTGGACAAGTTGCAGTTCGCCGACCGCACCGCCACCGGGGAGGGCATCTTCACCGCGCTGCAGGCCATCGCCACGGTCGGCGCGGTGATCGGCGGCGGCGACACGCCGCCGCCGGCCCGGATCGTGCTGTTCTCCGACGGCAAGGAGACTATGCCGACCAACCCGGACAACCCGAAGGGCGCCTTCACCGCCGCGCGCACCGCCAAGGACCAGGGCGTGCCGATCTCGACGATCTCGTTCGGCACGCCGTACGGGTTCGTCGAGATCAACGACCAGCGCCAGCCCGTTCCGGTCGACGACACCACCATGAAGAAGGTCGCCGAGCTTTCCGGTGGGAATTGGTACAACGCCGCGAGCCTGGCAGAGCTGAAGGCCGTCTACGCGTCGCTGCAGCAGCAGATCGGCTACGAGACGATCAAGGGCGACGCCAGCGCGGGCTGGCTGCGGCTTGGCGCGCTGGTGCTGGCGCTCGCGGCGCTCGCGGCGCTGCTGATCAACCGGCGCCTGCCGACCTGACGTTTCCCTCTCGCCGAGCGTCTTGCTCGGGTCCGCGAGCGTAACCAGGTTGCGGTTTCTGGCTTTGGTTTTCGCGGTGTGGTTACGCTCGCGAGGCGCGCGCGTCGGCCACGCGGTGGATTATGTCGACGGGGTGGTCCTCGGCGACGACCCTGACCACAATCCAGCCGTAGCGGCGCTCCAATTTCTCAAGCCGGTGGATGTCCTTGACGTAGTGGTAGCGACTGGATTGGTGTTGGTCGCCTTCATACTCGGCGGCGACCTTCAGGTCCTCCCAACCCATGTCCAGATAGGCGTCGGGCCAACCCCATTCGTTGCGAACCACGATCTGGGTCTGCGGCCGCGGGAAGCCCGCTCGCACCAACAGCAGGCGCAACCATGTCTCCTTCGGTGACTGCGCTCCGCCGTCGACGAGCGGGAGAGCCAGTCGTGCCGCCTTCATGCCCCGCCGGCCCCGGTACCGATCGACCAATTGGTCGATGTCGATCATCTTCAACTCGGTCGCCTGCATGAGGGCGTCGACGGCGGCGATGGCGGTGTCGGTCGGATGCCGGCGCGCGAGGTCCAGCGCCGTCCGGGCCGGCGTCGTCACCCGAATGCCGCCGACGACGGCGATCTCGTCCGGCTCGATGCGCTCGTCCCAGACCCGCACGCCCGCGAAACGGCGATGGTTGGTGTGAATGATCTCGGCGGGCCGCGAAGCGTCGATCCACTTTGCGCCGTGCAGCGCGGAGGCGGAGAAGCCGGCAAGGACGCCGCGCCGTCGCGAACGCAGCCAACATGCCTTGGCCCGCAGTACGGCCGTCAGCTCGGCATCTCTCGGCACATAGACGTCTTTGTGCAGCGACACATACCCGCTGCGCAGCTCGTAGGGAGTCAATGCGCCGGCGGCCAGGGCCTCACTGCCCAGGAACGGATCTTTCATGGCCGAGAGTGTGCTGAGTCACACCGACAAAGCCTCGCGAGCGTAACCGCACTGCGAGAATCCGGCCCGAAATTCGCAGCCCGGTTACGCTCGCGGGCTGGCAGGGGGGAGATGTCGGCTGCGCGTAACCCAGGCGATAGGTTGGCGGGGTGACTGATACAGCCACCGAGAACAGCACCGAAAGTGCTCCCGACTACGGCAGACCCGCATTCGTATCCCGTTCGGTCCTGGTCACGGGCGGAAACCGGGGGATCGGTCTGGCGATCGCGAAGCGGCTCGCCGCCGACGGCCACAAGGTGGCCGTCACGCACCGCGGATCCGGGGCGCCCGAGGGCCTGTTCGGCGTCGAGTGTGACGTCACCGACAACGACGCCGTCGATCGCGCCTTCAAACAGGTCGAGGAGCACCAGGGCCCGGTCGAAGTGCTGGTGTCCAACGCCGGCATCTCCAAAGACGCCTTCCTGATCCGGATGACCGAGGAGCGGTTCGAAGAGGTCATCAACGCGAACCTCACCGGGGCATTCCGCGTCGCCCAGCGGGCGTCGCGCAGCATGCAGAAGAAGCGGTTCGGCCGCATCATCTTCATCGGGTCGGTGTCCGGCATGTGGGGGATCGGTAACCAGTCCAACTATGCGGCCGCCAAGGCCGGCCTGATCGGCATGGCGCGCTCGATCTCCCGGGAGCTGTCGAAGGCCGGGGTGACGGCGAACGTGGTCGCCCCCGGCTACATCGACACCGAGATGACCCGCTCGCTGGATGAGCGCATCCAGGCGGGCGCATTGGAATTCATCCCGGCGAAGCGGGTCGGCACCGCCGCCGAGGTCGCCGGGGCGGTCAGCTTCCTGGCTTCCGAGGATGCGACCTACATCGCCGGCGCGGTCATCCCGGTCGACGGCGGCATGGGCATGGGCCACTAGGTTGTGGGCGGCGACCCCCAGCGCCCGACGCCGCCGGGCTTGTGATCGCCACTGAGGAACGATAGGACGGACATGGCAGGACTGCTCGAAGGCAAACGAATTCTGGTCACCGGGATCATCACCGACTCGTCGATCGCTTTCCACATCGCGCGGGTGGCCCAGGAGCAGGGGGCCGAACTGGTGCTCACCGGGTTCGACCGGCTGCGGCTGATCCAGCGCATCGCCGACCGGCTGCCGAACAAGGCCCCGCTGATCGAGCTCGACGTGCAGAACGACAAGCACCTGGAGACCCTGGCCGA
This sequence comes from Mycobacterium sp. E2699, assembly GCF_001666745.1. Lineage (NCBI taxonomy): Bacteria > Bacillati > Actinomycetota > Actinomycetes > Mycobacteriales > Mycobacteriaceae > Mycobacterium > Mycobacterium sp. E2699. The sequence continues at coordinate 134,921 of NZ_LZJH01000090.1, forward strand.
CCGGGTGACCGAGGTCATCGGCGAGGGCAACAAGCTTGACGGCGTGGTGCATTCGATCGGCTTCATGCCGCAGACCGGGATGGGCATCAACCCGTTCTTCGACGCGCCGTACGAGGACGTCGCCAAGGGCATCCACATCTCCGCGTATTCGTATGCCTCGCTGGCCAAGGCGCTGCTGCCGATCATGAATCCCGGCGGCGGCATCGTCGGCATGGACTTCGACCCGTCGCGCGCGATGCCGGCCTACAACTGGATGACCGTCGCCAAGAGCGCGCTGGAGTCGGTGAACCGGTTCGTCGCCCGCGAGGCCGGCCGGTACGGCGTGCGCTCGAATCTCGTTGCCGCGGGCCCAATTCGGACGCTGGCGATGAGCGCGATCGTCGGCGGCGCGCTCGGCGAGGAGGCCGGCGCCCAGATCCATCTGCTCGAGGAGGGCTGGGATCAGCGCGCGCCGCTGGGCTGGAACATGAAGGACGCGACACCGGTCGCCAAGACGGTGTGCGCGTTGTTGTCCGAGTGGCTGCCGGCCACGACCGGGACGGTCATCTACGCCGACGGCGGCGCCAGCACCCAATTACTGTAAGCCGCAATGAACTTCGACGCGGTCCTGCTGCTGTCCTTCGGCGGGCCGGAGGGGCCCGAGCAGGTGCGGCCGTTCCTGGAGAACGTCACCCGGGGCCGCAACGTGCCGCCGGAGCGCCTCGACGACGTCGCCGAGCACTACCTGCATTTCGGCGGGGTGTCGCCGATCAACGGGATCAACCGCGCCCTGATAGCCGAGCTCGAGCAGGAGCTCGACGTGCCGGTGTACTTCGGCAACCGCAACTGGGAACCATACGTCGAGGACACCGTCAAGGCGATGCGCGACGAAGGCATTCGGCGCGCAGCCGTGTTCACCACATCGGCGTGGAGCGGGTACTCCGGCTGCACCCAGTACGTCGAAGACATCGCCCGGGCCCGCCGGGCGGCCGGGCCGGACGCGCCCGAATTGGTCAAGCTGCGGCCCTATTTCGATCACCCGCTATTCGTCGAGATGTTCGCCGGCGCGGTGGCGGCGGCCGCGGCCACCACGCCCGGCGACGCGCGGCTGGTGTTCACCGCGCACTCGGTGCCGGTGGCCGCCGACGAGCGCTGCGGTCCCCGGCTGTACAGCCGCCAAGTCGCCTATGCCGCAAGGCTGGTCGCGGCCGCCGCCGGATACGGCGATTACGACCTGGCCTGGCAGTCGCGATCGGGGCCTCCCCAAGTCCCTTGGCTGGAGCCCAGTGTGGAGGACCACCTGTCGACGCTCGCCGGATCGGGTACCAAGGCCGTGATCGTCTGCCCGATCGGGTTCGTCGCCGACCACATCGAGGTGGTGTGGGACCTCGACCGCGAGTTGGCCGCTCAGGCCGAGGCGGACGGGATGGCCTTCGCCCGGGCCGCCACCCCCAACGCCGATCGTCGCTTCGCCCGGCTGGCCGCGGATCTGGTCGACGAACTGCGCTCAGGCCGGGCGCCGACCAGGGTCAGCGGACCCGACCCGGTGCCGGGCTGCCTCGCCAGCGTCAACGGCGCGGCGTGCGCTCCGCCGCATTGCGTTGCGCGGCAACAGGACCAGGCTTAGCGGCGATCGCGAGCGCGGCGAGCCGGGCGAAGCGGGTCGCCGCCATCAGGCTTAGTCCGCCCAGGCCGAGTGCAGGATCGCGGTGACCGCGGCCATCCGCGCCGAGCGCACCACCGTGGTCAGCGGTCGCAGCGCATCGGTGGCGATCCGCGCCTGCGACGACGATTGCGCACCGATCCCCGCGACGATGCGATCCGTCGGGGACTCGGACACCCGGCTGAGCCCGGCGCTGACCGCGATGATGGCGTCGACGTGCGCGGCGTTCTCCAGCACCCGCAGCGCGCGCGACGGCGCATGATCGGGAATGCGGTGTTGCCGTGACGATTCCAGCAACTGCTCGACGAGTCCCCGTGGATCGTCCACATCGGATGCGGCGGCTCCCACCCCGATCGCGCCGAGCGCATCGGCGGCCGACCGCACGGCCGAGCGCAGCGAGTACTCGGCGTCGCCGAGTTCGTGGTGTTCCAGCACCGGCGCACCGGGCAGGGAGTACACCGTCCAGGACAGCCCGCACAGTTCGGGCAAGCCCGCGTCGTCGGCCTCGTCGAGGTCGCCGTAGCTGAACTCCGGAACCAGGCCGACGGCGGTGGCCGGGTCGTCGGGATTGGCGATGATGACCGCCTCGCCGGCGGCCAGGGCGTCGGATTCGAACTGGGTTCCCGGGGCCAGGCCGCGCACGTCGCCGGGCACCGGCAGAACGATGTTGACGGTCCCCCGCAAACGGTCGGGGGCCGACGACCCCGCCGGCCGGCCGACCGCCGCGCGCAGGGTTTGCAGCAGCGTGACGGTGCCGGCGTCGTGGACATCGGGCCACGGCAGGCCGGTGTGGCCCGCGGCGACCGCATCATACGCGGTGACCGATTGCTTTGGCGCCCAAACGGATAACGCGTCCAAGACGTCGTCGGGCGCCGCCTTGCCCGCGAGCCAGGCGTTGGCCCACAGGGACAGCGAGACACTGGGACACCACATGATCTCGGAGTGTAGTTGTTCGATCCGGCAAAGGCGGATTACGCGTATTCTGACCGCATGCCCGCCGCGGTGATCTGGCTCATATTCGCGCTGGCGCTCGCCGGTGGGGAGGCGCTCACCGGCCATATGTTCTTGCTGATGCTGTCCGGCGGCGCGCTGGCCGCCGCCGGGAGCAGCTGGCTGCTCGGCGGGCCCGTGTGGATCGACGCGGCGGTGTTCCTTGTGATCTCGGTTCTGCTGCTGGTCGTGGTGCGGCCGGCGCTGCGGCGGCGGCTGACCCCGCCGAGGGTGTTGCCGACCGGCATCGAGGCGCTGCAGGGCAAGAACGCGCTGGTGCTCGAGCGCGTCGCACGCGATGAGGGCCAGGTGAAGCTGGACGGCCAGGTGTGGACGGCGCGGCCGGCCAACGAGGACGACGTCTACGAACCCGGCGACCGGGTGACCGTCATGCAGATCAATGGCGCCACGGCCGTGGTGTTCAAGGGCATGTAATACCTCTGGAGAAAACGGGAGGAAGCGATGGCTGGAATTGCTCTGCTGGTGGTGGCGCTGGCGCTGGTGATCTTCGGGATCATCGTGGTGGCGAAGTCGGTCGCGCTGATCCCGCAGGCCGAGGCCGCCGTGATCGAACGCCTGGGTCGTTACAGCCGCACGGTCAGCGGGCAGCTGACGCTGCTGGTGCCGTTCATCGACCGCGTCCGCGCGCGGGTGGACCTGCGCGAGCGGGTGGTGTCGTTCCCGCCGCAGCCGGTGATCACCGAGGACAACCTGACCCTCAACATCGACACCGTGGTCTACTTTCAGGTCACCGTCCCGCAGGCGGCCGTCTACGAGATCAGCAACTACATCGTCGGCGTCGAGCAGCTCACGACCACCACCCTGCGCAACGTGGTCGGCGGGATGACCCTCGAGCAGACGCTGACCTCCCGCGACCAGATCAACGGCCAGCTGCGCGGCGTGCTGGACGAGGCCACCGGGCGCTGGGGCCTGCGGGTCGCGCGCGTGGAGCTGCGCAGCATCGACCCGCCGCCGTCGATCCAGGCCTCGATGGAAAAGCAGATGAAGGCCGACCGGGAAAAGCGGGCGATGATCCTGACCGCGGAGGGCATGCGCGAGTCGGCGATCAAGGAGGCCGAGGGCCAGAAGCAGGCGCAGATCCTGGCCGCCGAGGGCGCCAAGCAGGCCGCCATCCTGGCCGCCGAGGCCGACCGGCAGTCGCGGATGCTGCGCGCCCAGGGTGAGCGCGCCGCGGCGTATCTGCAGGCGCAGGGCCAGGCCAAGGCCATCGAGAAGACGTTCGCCGCGATCAAGGCCGGCCGGCCCACTCCCGAGATGCTGGCCTACCAGTACCTGCAGACGTTGCCGGAGATGGCACGCGGCGACGCCAACAAGGTGTGGGTGGTGCCCAGCGATTTCAGCGCCGCGCTGCAGGGCTTCACCAGGCTCCTGGGCACGCCGGGCGAGGACGGCGTGTTCCGGTTCCAGCCTTCCCCCGTCGACGACGTGCCCAAGCACCAGGCCGACGACGACGCCGACGTCGCCGACTGGTTCTCCACCGAGACCGACCCGGCCATCGCCCAGGCGGTGGCGAAGGCCGAGGCGATAGCCCGCCAGCCCGTGGACGGCCAGCCGGGGACGCCGCCCGAGTTGACCCAATAGGCTGGGCGCATGAGTGCGCTGACTTCACCGAAAACCTATGCGGGACTTGCCGCCTTCCACGCCGTCGACGCGGTTGCCTGCGGATTTCAGGTGGCCCCCATCAAGAAGGTTCTGGACGACCTCGGAGTCCCCGACGAGATCCGCCCCGTCCTGCCGGTGGTGAAGGCGGCCGCCGCGATCGGGTTGCTGTCCGTCACCCGTTTCCCCACGCTGGCAAGGCTGACGACGGCGATGCTGACGTTGTACTTCACCCTGGCCGTCGGTGCGCACATCCGGGCGCACGACAAGTTCGTCAACACCATCCCGGCGGCGGCGTTCCTGGCCACCTTCGCGGTGATGACGGTCAAGGGCCCGGATAACAGCTGAGTCCGATGGTGGCGACCCGCGACGCCCGGCTTCGCCGCGCTAGCGATCGCCACCGACGCAACGCAATTCGACCATCGGCAGTGGGCTTCCGGTGTCGGTGATCGGCGCGCCGAGCGTGCTTTCCAGCACCGGGCGGAACCGCTCCCACGCCCCGGGATGGCGTTCGCGGTAGGCGGCCAGCGTGCGGTCGGTCTCGGCTTGGCCGAGCACGCGCGCGGTGGCGCGCCGCGGCGCACGGCTTCCGACGTAGACCCGGACCCGTGGGTTGGCCTCAATGTTGCGGAACCACTGGGCTTTTCGGCCGAAGCCCGACGCGACGACATAGACGTCGGTGGCGGGACGATCGACGACCTCCAGCACCGCGTAGCGCGGCGTGCCGGACTTGCGGCCGATGTGTTCGAGCATCAGAATTCGCGAGCCGAACAGCGCACCCGCGCGGGCCTGGTAGATCCAGACCGGCGCGCGCACAAAGCGGCGGGAACGCAGCAGCCGTGCGCCGATCGCGGTGAAAATCGATCCGTCTGCAGTCCGCCCCATGGCCGCGATTGTCCTCCACATGGCGGGGTCGTCGCATAGTTGCGAAGCGTTGGGGGTAAGTCATGTAGCCAATGAGTCGAAAAGCGGGTGACGGACGCGGCGGGGCCACGGTGGCCGATGCCCGCGCCACGCATCGGTCGATCCAGGGCACCGCGATCGGCAACTTCATGGAGGCCTACGACTTCACCCTGTTCAGCCTCGTCGCCACCATCTTGGCGCAGAAGTTCTACCCGGGAGAGAACTCCGGCGCGGGCAACCTCATCGCCACCTTCGGCACGATGACGGCGGGCTTCGTCGTCCGGCCCTTGGGCGGCTTCATCTTCGGACCGCTCGGCGACCGCATCGGGCGCAAGCCCGTGCTGGTGATGACCATCTCGCTGATGGCGGTCTGCGGTGCCGCGACGGGTGCCCTGCCCGGCTACCACACCATCGGGGTCTGGGCGCCGATCCTGCTCACGGTCGTCCGCGTCGGCCAGGGGCTTTCCTCCGGTGGGGAGTACGCGGGCGCGATGACCTTCATCGCCGAGCACGCCCCGGACCACAAGCGCGGGATGCTGGCCGGATTCCTGCCGGTGGGCACGCTGGGCGGCTTCGTGGTGGGCGCCGCGCTGGTGACGGGCCTGCAGACGGCCTTGCCCGCCGCCGACATGCTGAACTGGGGCTGGCGCATCCCGTTCCTGCTGGCCGCGCCGTTCGGCCTGGTCGCGGTGTACCTGCGCTCGAGAATCGACGAGTCGCCCGGCTACGAGAAGGTGCACAAGGTCGCGCTGCCCGTCTCCGTCCGCACCCAGTTCGTGCTGACCGTCGTGCGGCAGTGGAAAGGGCTGCTGATCTGCCTTGGCGTGGAGCTCGCGGTCACCGACACGAGCTACATGGTCAGTGGTTACGTGCCCACGTACCTGAAAAAGACCGCGGGCGTGGGGGACACCGCGGCGCTGGTCATGGTCCTGATCGTACTGGCGGCCTTGACGGTCGGCGTGCTGTTCGTCGCGATGCTCTCCGACCGCATCGGCATCAAACCGCTGATGTGGACGGGGTGCGGCTTGCTCATCGCGGTGTCGCTACCGGCCTTCACCCTGATGCGGTTCGGCGGGGCGTATCCCACCAAGTTCGCCGGTGTGCTGCTGGTCGGCCTGCCCATGATGTTCTTGAGCAGCCTCGAGCCGGCGATCCTGCCCGCGCTGTTTCCCACCAACGTGCGCTACGGCGCGGTGTCGATCGGGTTCAACATCGCCGTGTCGGCCTTCGGCGGCACCACCCCGCTGATCGCCGAGACGCTGGTCACCGGCACCGGCAACCCGATGATGCCGGCGTACATGCTGATGTTCGCCGGAGGGGTCGGCGCGGTCACCCTGATCTTCGCCCCGGAGGTGGCCGGCAAGCCGCTGCTGGGCTCCGGGGCCGTCGACCTGATCGGAACCCGGCGCGGCGGCGGGGGCAAGGGCGCGGCGGGTGTGGGCGCCGCGGTGCCCGACACCGGCGGGGCCGGCTAGACGCCACCCGGCCTGTCCCGGCGAAAGTCGCTTGACGTGCTTGACGGTGTAGCATTGTCATGCTTGACGCGATCTCGAGACCGGGAGTGGCGATGACGGACCTGGCGGTGCTGGAGCGGGAGATCATGCGGTCGGTCAGTCGCAAGGTGCATGATCGGCTGCGCAAGGCCGCCGCGGCAGAAGTGAGTCCCGAGGCGTTCGGCGATGCGGAAGCCATCGCCGAAGCCATGGTGGCGGCGCTGCCGTTGGGCCACGTGTTCGATGAGGTGTCCGGACCCTTTTACGACACCGCCGGGCTCGCCCGCTGGCTGGGGGTGTCGCGGCAGGCGCTGCACCAGAAAATTGCGCGCCATGCGCTGCTGGCCTGCCCGCTGGCCGACGGCGGAGTGGTGTATCCGGTATGGCAGTTCCTCGAGAGCGGCGCGACGATTCCGTCGCTGGGCGAGGTGCTGACGACGCTTGCGCAGGGCACCGACGACGCCTGGATGATGGCGTTGTGGATGCGCGCGCCCAGCGATCAGCTCAACGGCGAGCGCCCGAGTGAGTGGTTGCGCGAGGGGTGTGACCCCGAGCGGGTGATCGCGATGGCGCGCGAGGTGGCGGCGGGCTGGCGCGCGTGAGTGGTTCGCGCCAGCGGCCCGCGCTCGGCCTCCCGCCGCCGGCGCTGTCGGCGTTCCCCCGGACGCGGCTGAAGGACGACGTGCCGCTGTATCGGGCACACGCCGTCAACAAGTCTCCCTGGTGGTTTTCCTCCGACCTCTCGGGCCGGTTCGATCTGCCCTCGCCCAACGGAACCTGTCACCTCGCAACGGATTTGGCGACTTCCCTGCGGGAGCGGTTCGGCCACGACCTGGTGCGCCAGGGGCTGGTCACGTTCAAAGCGGCTGCGGGAACCCAGGTTTCGCGGCTCCGGATGCCGGCGCCACGCTGGCTTGCCAATACCTGCGCGCGGAATGCCGTCGACTTCGGCATGACCCGCGAGATCGGAACATGCCCGAACTATGACATCCCGCAGGCCTGGGCCGCGGCCTTCTGGGACACGGGCAGGCACGCGGGCGTCCGGTATCAGACCCGGTTCACGACCGGGCCGACGCCCAACGCGGTCGCGTTGTTCGACGACGCGGGCCAGCACACCTGGCCCGCCGACCCTGCCGCGCTCGGCGGTGTGCAGGCATGCGTTCAGGCCGGCATCAAAGTGGAGCATCCGCCCGGCCGGCGGCAGGTGCGGATCGTGCCACCGCCGACGACTCGGCGGCGGAATGTGAAGCGAACCTGAAGAAAGCGGCTTGCCGGGTCGGTCGCGCCAACGCGACGCTCACAATGGGGCATGGCGAGTTCCCCGGGCGCGGCCAGGCGTCCCAGCGTCGGCATTCCGCGCGTGCTGGTGGTCGAGGATTCCGAGACCATCCGCGAAATGGTCCGCGAGGCGCTGACCGACGCCGGCTACCACGCCGACGCCTGTCGCGACGGCGACGGTTTGGAGGAGGCGCTCGACGGCCTGCGCCCGGATCTGGTGGTGCTCGACGTGATGCTGCCGGGGCGCGACGGGTTCGAGCTCATCGACGTGGTCCGGGATTGGGGCGACGCCGGGATCGTGCTCATCACCGCCCGCGACGGGTTGCACGACCGAGTGCGTGGCCTCGACGGCGGGGCCGACGACTACGTCGTCAAACCGTTCGAGCTGGCCGAGCTGGTGTCGCGGGTGGGCGCGGTGCTGCGCCGAAGGGGACGGCTGCCGCGGGCGCTGCAGGTCGGCGACCTGGTGCTGGATGTCGACGCCGGGGTCGCGGTGCGCGCGGGTCACGAACTGGACCTGACCGCCACCGAGCTGCGGCTGCTGCACTTCCTGGTGCAGCAGCGCAGCCGGATCGTGAGTGCCGGCCAGATCCTGAACGCGGTGTGGGGCTACGACGCCTACGACCCCAACCTGGTGCAGGTGCACATCAGCGGGCTGCGGCGCAAGCTCGAGGCCCACGGCCCGCGGATCGTGCACACCGTCCGCGGGATCGGCTACCGCGTGCAGGCCCGTCCATCATGACGGCCGCCGCCGACCCCGTGACGCCGACGCCGTCGCTGCGGCGGCGGGTCGTCGTGGTCGTCATCGGGCTGCTCGCCGTCTTGCTGGTGATCCTCGGGGTCGTCATCGACATCGGCCTGCGGGCTCAGGCCCGGCGCGACCTCCACGACCGGCTGCTGGCGGCCACGTCGCGCGCCGACGCGCTGGCGGTCGCGCGCACCCCGCCGCAGCAGATCGCCGCCCAGCTCAACGGCGGCGGGGTACGAGCGCTCGTGATCACCGCCGACGGCACCGCCTACGGCGACCCCGCGATCAGCCCGGACGCCACGGCAGGCGCATTCGTTCCGCCGCCCGGGCCACCGCCGCCACCCGGCATCCCCGCTTCCCCCGGCGGGTCCGGGACGCCCCCGTCGCCGCCCGCGCCAACCCGATGAACGAGCAGGAGAAAAGATCATGAAAATCAAGCGACTCATCGCCGCTTCCATGCTCGCGGGCGCCCTGGGGGTTGCCGCGACGGGCTTCGGTGCCGCCGTGGCCACGGCCGATCCCCCGCCGCCGCCACCGGCCCCGGGGCAACCCGGCCCGCCGCCGCCGGGGCCCGGGGGTCCGGGTGGACCGTTCGGCGCGCCGCAGCCGGGACCGGCTGCACCGGGCGGACCGTTCGGGCCGCACCCGGGCGGACCGCCCCCGGCCCCCGGGTTCTAGACCCGCTGCGCGACGGCCGCGCCCACCGGCAGGCTGAGCCGGAACTGCGCCCCGCCCTGGTGGGGAAGGCACGTCAGCTCGCCGCCGTGGGCGCGCGCCAGCGCGCGGGCGATCGGTAGGCCCAGCCCCGCGCCGCCATGGTCGCGGGATCGCCCGGCGTCCAGGCGCACCAGCCGTTCGAAGATGCGGTCACGCTCCTCGTCGGGAACCCCCGGGCCGGTGTCGGTCACGGTCACCTCGGCGGTGTGGCCGCTCGCGGACAGGTCGATGGTGATGGCCCCGCCCGCGGGGGTGTACCGGCGGGCGTTGTCGAGCAGGTTGGCCAGGATCTGCGCCAGCCGGTGCGGGTCGGCCCTGACCTCGAGCCCGGCCAGGCCGGTCCGTACGACGGTGACTCGTGGCGCCAACAGGGCCGTCCGGTCGGCCTCGGCGTCGACCAGGGCGGCGAGGTCGGCATCGTGCAGGTCAAGCGGCAGCCCGGCATCGATGCGGCTGAGATCCAGCATGTCGCCCACCAGACGTCCGGCGCGGCGGGCGTCGGACAGCAACAGGTTGGCGCGGCGGTGTTGAGCGCGCGCCTCGTCGCCCAGGTCCTGTGCGGCGTTGCTGACGAGTTGTTCCGCGGCGACCTGGATCCCGGCGATCGGGGTGCGCAGCTCGTGGGCGGCGTCGACGAGAAATCGCCGGGTGGCCGCCTCGGCGCGCCGGGCGTCTTCGGCCGCGAGCCGGGCCCGTCGCTCGGAGGCTTCCAGCGCTTCCAACATTCCGTCGAAAGCGCTTGCGGCGCGGCCCAATTCGGTGTCGGTGCGCTGGGGGCGCAATCGCCGGCCACGATCACCGGTCGCGATGTCGGTGGCCAACGCGGTCAGCCGGTCCAACGGCCGCAGCGCAACCCGGCTCACCGCCATCAACAGCAGCGCCGCCACCAGCAGCGTGACCAAACCCGCACCGATCATCAGCTGACGCAGCTGGCGGGTCACCTGGGTGGTCTGCGTCGTGTCGGCCACCAAGATCAGCCGGCTGCCGGCGGGCAGGGGATGCACCAGCTCGGTGGCGGTGGCATCCGGTGGCATGGGCGGTGCGCCCGCCGGCGGGGTCGGCGGAAAACCGATGCCCGGCGGCGGAGGGGCCCAAAGGCCGATCAGGGTGGCGGCCCCGAAGGCCCCGACGACGAGGCCGGCCAGCCCGGTGCCGACCGCGACGCCGACGGGATGCCGGTGGAGGACCGACGACGCGGGCGCCGGTTCCGGATAAGGCGCCGGGGTTGCCGGCTCGGGGGTGTGGGTGGATTCCTCGGCGGTCAATGTGCCTCCTTGTCGCTGACGTGATGCCGGCGACGCTAGGAAGCGGAGCTGAAGTCAAGCTGAAGAGCGGCGCTCGGGGCGCGGATCTTCAGGCCGGCTTCAGAATTGGGCGGGCACGGGGGGATTGCGCCGGTGGTGCTGCCGGTAGTGACGGATCTCGAAGAGCAGCCCGGTCACGCCCAGGCTGCCCGTGCACAGCGACACCAGGAGCAGCATCGGGCTGGGGTGACCGGCGAGGGCGTCACCGAGGATCACCACGGCGGCGGTGCCGGGCAGCAACCCGGCCACCGTGGCCAGCGTGTAGGGCGCCAGGCGGACGGCCGAGGCGCCGGCGGCGTAATTGATCACCGAGAACGGCACGGCGGGGATCAGCCGCAGCGACAGGATGGCCAGCCAGCCGCGGGCGCGCAGGCGTTCGTCGACGGTGTGGATCGATCGGTGCCGAACCAGGCGGTTGAGCTGCCAGCCGGCCGCGCGCACGAGCAGCAGGGCCAGCACCGCGCTGGCGGTGCTGGCGACCACCGCGATGCCCACGCCCAACAACGGCCCGAACAGCAGCCCGGCCGCCAGGGTGAACGCCGTGCGGGGGACCGGCACCACCGTGGCCACCACGTGCGTGCCCAGGAAGGCCAACGGGAACCAGGGACCCACCGATTCCGCCCAGTCGCGCATCTGCACCGGCGTCGGCAGCGGAAGCCAACTCGCCGCCACGATCAAGACTGTGATACCGACCACTGCCGCCAGCGCCCGCGGTCGGGCCAGCTGCCGCGCCGCCGCGCCCAACGCGGCGCGGAGATCACGCAGGGTGCCGGTGATTTTGCAGGTGGCGGAAGCCGTCACGCCTGTCAAGGGTACGGGCCGGAGGTGAATTATCCGTTTCCCGAGACGGGTGTTTCACGTCCGTCCCGGGACAACGCCCTCGGGGCCCGTTCCCGCGCGGTTTTTAGCCGGGAGCCCCGATCAATTAGCCTCATTAGTACGTGGCAGAGCCCCATTTGCTGGGAAAAAGGGAGCAATCGGTGTCCATTGATGTACCCGAGCTCGCCGACCTAGAACAGGTTCGCGGGCGTTGGCGCAACGCGGTCGCCGGTGTGCTGGCCAAGAGCACCCGCAAGGATCCCGAGCAGTTGGGGGACGAGCCGGAGCGCCTGCTGGAGACCCCGACGTACGACGGGATCGCAATCCGCGCGCTCTACACCGCGCTCGACGAACTGCCCGAAGCGCCGCTGCCCGGCGCGTGGCCCTACGTGCGTGGCGGCGACGCGCTGCGCGACGTCAACGCGGGCTGGAAGGTGGCCGAGGCGTTCCCCGTTGCCGGCGGCGTCCCGGACAACGATGCGGTGCTGGCCGCGCTGAACGAGGGGGTGGGCGCGCTGCGGATCCGGGTGGGGAAGCCCGGGGAGCTCGCGCGGCTGCTCTCGGGTGTGTACCTGGACCTGGTGCCCGTGATCCTCGACGCCGGCGCCGACTACCCCGAGGCCTGCGACGCCCTGCTGGCGCTGGTCGACCAGCTGGGCACGGACCAGCGCAAGGCCCTGTCCGTCGACCTGGGCGCCGACCCGCTGACCGCGACGCTGAGCGGCCGCGAGACCCCGCCGGTTGAGCAGGTGCTCGCGGTGGCGAGGCGTGTGGCCGGAAGCCACGGCGTGCGGACGATCACCGTCGACGGTCCCGCCTTCCACAACCTCGGCGCCAACGCCACCTGGGAGCTGGCCGGCTGTATCGCGGCCGCGGTGGCCTACCTGCGGTTGCTCACCGACTCCGGGATCACCGTCGCACAGGCGTTGCGGCAGATCAGCTTCCGGCTGGCCGCCGACGACGACCAGTTCCTGACGATCGCCAAGCTGCGCGCCGCGCGCAGGCTGTGGGCGCGGGTCGCCGAGGTGGTGGGCGACCCCGACGGCGGCGCGGCCGTCGTCCACGCGGAGACGTCGCTGCCGATGATGACCCAGCGCGATCCGTGGGTGAACATGCTGCGCGGCACCGTGGCCGCCTTCGGCGCGGGAGTCGGCGGCGCCGACACCGTGCTGGTGCTCCCGTTCGACACGGCCATCCCGGGCGGGTTTCCCGGTGTGGCGAACGGCTTCTCGCGCCGCATCGCGCGCAACACCCAGCTGTTGCTGCTGGAGGAGTCACACGTCGGGCAGGTGCTCGACCCGGCCGGCGGGTCGTGGTTCGTCGAGGACCTCACCGAGCGGCTGGCCGACCAGGCGTGGCAGCAGCTCCAGGACATCGAGGCGCGCGGCGGGTTCGCCGACGCCCGCGACCACGTCGGCGAGCAGATCGCCCGCGTCGCCGCCCGGCGCGCCGACGACGTCGCGCATCGGCGCACGGCGATCACCGGCGTCAACGAGTACCCGAACCTCGAGGAACCGCCTCTGAAGCAAGGGGATTCGTCATCGGCGGTCCGGCGCTACGCCGCCGAGTTCGAGGCGCTGCGGGACCGGTCGGACGCGTACCTGGCCCGCACCGGCGCGCGCCCGAAGGCGCTGCTGCTGCCGCTGGGCCCGTTGGCCGAGCACAACGTCCGGGCGACGTTCGCGGCCAACCTGCTGGCCTCGGGCGGCGTCGAGGCGATCAATCCCGGGCCGGTCGACGCCGCCGGCATCGCGGCGGCCGTGGCGGCAGCGGGATCGCCGGCGGTGGCCGTCATCTGCGGCACCGACAAGCGCTACCACGACGAGGCGGCGGGCGCAGTCGAGGCGGCCCGGGCCGCCGGTGTCGCGACGGTCTACCTGGCCGGACCCGAGCAGGCGCTGGCAGACGACGCCCCCGACCGCCCGGATGAGTTTTTGACCGCGAAAATCAATGCGGTGCAAGCCTTGTCGGACCTGCTCACGCGATTGGGGGCGTAGCCGCTATGACGATGACGACACCCGCGATCGGCAGCTTCGCCGACGTCCCGCTGCGCGGCGAACGCGACGTGCCGCGGCCCACCGAGTCCACCGTGGAAGAGCAGGTCGCCGCGGCCGCGTCGGCGCACGGCTATGCGCCCGAGCAGTTGCGGTGGCACACGCCCGAAGGCATCGACGTCAAGCCGGTGTACATCGCCGAGGACCGCGCCGCCGCGGTGGCCGAGGGCTACCCGCTGAACAGCTTCCCCGGCGAACCGCCCTTCGTGCGCGGCCCCTACCCGACGATGTACGTCAACCAGCCCTGGACGATTCGCCAGTACGCCGGGTTCTCCACCGCGGCGGATTCCAACGCGTTCTACCGGCGCAACCTGGCCGCCGGCCAGAAGGGGCTGTCGGTGGCCTTCGACCTGGCCACCCACCGCGGCTACGACTCCGACCACCCCCGCGTCCAGGGCGACGTCGGAATGGCAGGCGTGGCAATCGATTCCATCCTCGACATGCGCCAGCTGTTCGACGGCATCGACCTGTCCGCGGTGTCGGTGTCGATGACGATGAACGGCGCCGTGCTGCCGATCCTGGCGCTGTACGTGGTGGCCGCCGAGGAGCAGGGCGTGCCGCCGGAGAAGCTGGCCGGCACCATCCAGAACGACATCCTCAAAGAGTTCATGGTGCGCAACACCTACATCTACCCGCCGAAACCGTCGATGCGCATCATCTCCGACATCTTCGCCTACACCAGCGCCAAGATGCCGAAGTTCAACTCCATCTCGATCTCCGGCTACCACATCCAGGAGGCAGGGGCCACAGCGGATTTGGAGCTGGCCTACACGTTGGCCGACGGCGTCGACTACATCAAGGCGGGACTGGACGCCGGCCTGGACATCGACAAGTTCGCGCCGCGGCTGTCGTTCTTCTGGGGCATCGGCATGAACTTCTTCATGGAGGTCGCCAAACTGCGGGCCGGCCGGCTGCTGTGGAGCGAACTGGTCGCCGGGTTCGGCGCCGAGAACCCCAAATCGCTGTCCCTGCGCACGCATTCGCAGACCTCGGGCTGGTCGCTGACCGCCCAGGACGCCTTCAACAACGTCGCGCGCACCTGCATCGAGGCGATGGCCGCCACCCAGGGCCACACCCAGTCGCTGCACACCAACGCCCTGGACGAGGCCCTGGCGCTGCCCACCGACTTCTCCGCGCGGATCGCGCGCAACACCCAGTTGCTGCTGGCGCAGGAGTCGGGCACCACCCGGCCGATCGACCCGTGGGGTGGCTCCTATTACGTGGAGTGGCTGACCCACCGGCTCGCGCAGCAGGCCCGCGCGCACATGGCCGAGATCGCCGAGCACGGCGGCATGGCGCAGGCCATCGACGACGGCATCCCCAAGATGCGCATCGAGGAGGCCGCCGCGCGCACCCAGGCCCGCATCGACTCGGGCCAGCAGCCCGTGATCGGGGTGAACAAGTACCAGGTCGACGAGGACCAGGAGATCGAGGTCCTCAAGGTCGAGAACAGCCGGGTGCGCGCCGAGCAGCTGGCCAAACTGCAAGAGCTGCGGGCGAATCGGGACCAGAAGGCCGTCGACACCGCGCTGGCGGAGCTGTCCCGCGCCGCTGCCGCCACCGGACGGGCGGGCGAGGACGGGCTTGGCAACAACCTGCTGGCGCTGGCCATCGACGCGGCCCGGGCCAAGGCGACCGTCGGGGAGATCTCCGACGCGCTGGAAAAGGTGTATGGCCGTCACCAGGCGGAGATCCGTACCATCGCCGGGGTCTACCGTCACGAAGCCGGAAAGGCCACCAACATCGCCACCGCCACCGAATTGGTCGAGAAATTCGCCGAGGCCGACGGGCGCCGGCCGAGGATTCTGGTGGCCAAGATGGGTCAGGACGGCCACGACCGCGGCCAGAAGGTGATCGCAACCGCGTTCGCCGACATCGGGTTCGACGTCGACGTCGGGTCGCTGTTCTCCACGCCCGAAGAGGTGGCCCGCCAGGCCGCCGACAACGACGTGCACGTCATCGGGGTGTCCTCGCTGGCGGCCGGGCACCTGACGCTGGTGCCGGCGCTGCGCGACGCGCTGGCCGAGGTGGGACGGCCCGACATCATGATCGTGGTCGGCGGCGTCATCCCGCCCGGCGACTTCGACGAGCTCTACGCCGCCGGGGCGGCCGCGATCTTCCCGCCCGGCACGGTGATCGCCGACGCCGCAATCGGCTTGCTGCACAAGCTCGCCGAGCGGCTGGGCTATGACCTGAGCCAGTGACGTCGTCAATGCTTCGCGCGAACGTGACGTCATGGCGGGAATCGGCCCGTTTTTTCGCCGTGACGTCACGCTCGGCGCGTGCCACATGAAGGGCTCCGTCGAGGACTTGGCCAAGGCCGTTCTCGGCGGCGACCGCGCGGCCCTGCCGCGGGCCATCACGCTGCTGGAGTCCACCCGCGCCGACCATCACGAGAAGGCGCAACGGCTGCTGCTCGAGTTGACGCCTCACTCCGGCAACGCCCACCGTGTCGGCATCACCGGGGTCCCCGGGGTAGGCAAGTCCACCAGCATCGAGGCGCTCGGCATGCACCTGATCGACGAGGGCCACAAGGTGGCGGTGCTGGCCGTCGACCCGTCGTCGACCCGCACCGGCGGCTCCATCCTGGGCGACAAGACCCGGATGGCGCGGCTGGCGGTTCACCGCGACGCCTACATCCGCCCATCGCCGACGTCGGGCACGCTGGGCGGGGTGGCGAAGGCCACCCGGGAAACCATCGTGCTGCTGGAGGCCGCGGGGTTCGACGTGATCCTGGTGGAGACCGTCGGCGTGGGCCAGTCCGAGGTGGCCGTGGCGAACATGGTGGACACCTTCGTGCTTTTGACCCTGGCGCGCAGCGGCGACCAGCTGCAGGGCATCAAGAAGGGCGCGCTGGAGCTGGCCGACATCGTGGTGGTCAACAAGGCCGACGGGGAGCATCTGGCCGAGGCCCGGAAGGCCGCGCGTGAACTGTCCGCGGCGATCAGGCTGATTCATCCCGGCGAAACCCTGTGGCGGCCACCGGTTCTCACGATGAGCGCACTCGAGGGAACCGGCCTGGCCGAGCTGTGGGAGACCATCGAGCGCCATCGGCGGGTGCTCGCCGACGCCGGGGAACTCGACGAGCGCCGGCGGGCCCAGCAAGTCGACTGGACCTGGCAGATGGTCCGCGATGCTGTCCTGGACCGGGTGTTGTCCAACCCGGACGTGCGCAAAATCCGCGCCGACGTGGAACGCCAGGTCAAGGCGGGGGAGCTCACCCCGGCGCTGGCGGCGCAGCAAATACTCGAGGCCGCGTCGGATCGGTAGCCGCCCCGATCTCAGTCGCTCGGTGGGTTGGGACCTTGGTCCGTGACGATCGTCTGCAGCAAGTCGATGATCTGCCGTTTCCCGGCGGCCGGCGCGTCGAACTTGCCCCGCATCTCGCTGACTCCCCGGTCGACGTGCTCCCGGAGGCCGCCGAACTCGAGAGCGGTGACGCGGCGGGATTCAAGATTCCCGGAGTCCACAACCGGAGCGTATCCCTATCCGCGGGTACCCCACGTCCCCTTTTCCCCAGATCTCGGCCCCGGCGAGGAGATGGCGCCAGCCCCTGCGCAAAATCCGCGCCGACGCGCCGTGCCAGGTCACGGCCGAGACGGCGGGCCCACTCGGGGATTCCGCAAATAAAGACCATCTCGCGGGGTCTAACGGAAAGGTAACTAAGTGGCTTTTTGCCCTACAGAAGGTATGAATTCTTAGTAACTTTAAGACTGTGACAATGGAGTCCCGGGTTGATCGCCGCGCGGTCCCTGTCCACGATGGTCCCGACGCAGGTCATCGTGTGTCCGGCGCGGCGGACCCACATTTCGGGTGCGTCGTTCGTGCTTTTTCCACCATGTTCCCCGCCCGCCGGTTCGGCGGCGGGGCGCTGGCCGTGTACGTCGACGGTCAACCTGCCGTGGACGTATGGACCGGCTGGGCCGACCGGGGCGGTCAGGTGCCGTGGTCGGCCGACACCGCGCCGATGGTGTTCTCGGCGACCAAAGGCATGGCGGCCACCGTCATCCACCGGCTCGCCGACCGCGGGCTCATCGACTACGAGGCCCCGGTCGCCCTGTACTGGCCGGAGTTCGCGGCCAACGGCAAAGCCGAACTGACCGTGCGACAGCTGATGAGGCACCAAGCCGGGCTGTCGGGCCTGCGCGGCGCCACTCAGGAAGACCTGCTGGACCACGTCCGGATGGAAGAGCGGCTGGCGGCGGCGTCGCCGGGACGCCTGCTCGGCAAGTCCGCGTATCACGCGCTGACCTTCGGCTGGCTGATGTCCGGGCTTGCCCGGGGCGTGACCGGCAAGGGTATGCGCACGCTGATCCGCGAGGAGCTCGCCGAGCCGTTGGGCACCGACGGGATGCACCTGGGCCGGCCGCCGGCCGAGTCCCCGACGCGGGCGGCGCAGATCATCATGCCGCAGACCATCATCGACAACCCGGTCCTCAACTACGTGACGCGCAAGGTCGCCAACGAGCTGTCCGGCGGATGGCGGTCCATGTACTTCCCGGGCGTGATCGCCGCCGTCCAAGGCGATATCGCGCTGATGGATGGCGAGATCCCGGCGGCCAACGGGGTGGTGACCGCGCGGGCGCTGGCGCGGATGTACGGGGCGATCGCCAACGGCGGCGAGATCGACGGCACCCAATTCCTGTCCCGTGAACTGGTTGCCGGCCTCACCGGCCGGCGAAGTCTGCGTCCGGACCGAAACCTGTTCGTGCCGTTGGCTTTCCACTTGGGTTACCACAGCCTGCCGATCGGCAATGTGATGCCGGGATTCGGCCACGTCGGGCTGGGCGGGTCGGTCGGCTGGGCCAACCCCGCGGAAGGCGTGGCGTTCGCGCTGGTGCACAACCGGCTGCTGACCCCGTTCGTGATGACCGATCACGCCGCGTTCGTCGGGATCTACAAGCTGATCCGCGACGCCGCCGCGAAGGTACGCAAGCGCGGTCTGCAGCCGGTGACCGAATTCGGGGCGCCGTTCTCAGAGCCGGGCGCAGTCGCCGGCTAAAGCTCTACGGCCTAGGAATCCCCCTGGCGGAAGCCGACTTTCATGGCCGCCGTGGTGTGGTTGACGTCATCCTTCCCAGATGGCCACGGATCGACTTCACCTTGAACTAGTCTGGGCCGCGCATAGTCTCCGGTGCCCGAGCTGGACCGCTCCGGATAGCCGCGTCAACGCCGTCCGGCGAGGTACCGACGATCTCGATCACGCGGAAGGCGTGATTGTTCATCGCGTCCCTTTCGGGGCTGCGTTTGCAGCGCGAGTTACGGCACGCATGCCTGGCTCAAAAATCCGTAAACCACAGAGATCTGTCTATGCGTCAGTCCGGGTTATACGTAGCGGGGCTGGTCCGACTGCGAACCGATGCGCCGCGCCTTCGATTTAGCCTGCCCCGCTTGCCGAAAACGTCCATGTTCAGACAGGCACCTCTCGTACGCTCGAGTCATCGGGCCGTATATGTAAGGCATTCGCCCTTCTCTCGGTTGAACCCTTGGGTCGGGTTTTGAGGCAGGGGCTGAGGGGGCGTCCCGCATGGTCGGTCAACACGGAGCCGTAACCGTTCAGGAACGGACCGCACACGCCGCGGTCAATTTCGACCAGAACCAGTCGGTCTCGATGAAGGCGCCAACTGGGGCGCTGCCGCGGCGGAGCCACACGTTCACGGTGCTTGCTGCGGTTGCCTGTACGGTTCTTGGCGCCAAGCTCATCGCGATTTCGGCATTTGGTTCGCCCACACCTTTGGTGGATCAGTGGGACGGCGAGGCAGCGAATCTCTACTCGCCGTATCTGAACGGCACCCTGTCTTTCGCAGACCTCTTCGCCGCGCACAACGAACATCGCATCTTCCTCACCCGTGTGCTCACTTTGGCGCATTTAGAGCTGGCCGGAGAGTGGAACACACGCTTGGAGATGATCCTCTGCGCCATTCTGCACACAGCGTTAGTCGGCTGCCTTACCGCGCTGCTAATTCCGCTTGTCGCGCCGCGACGCCGAACGCTCTTCGTTTGTTTCGTGGCATTTTTGTTCGTGTTTCCCATCGGCTATGAGAACACGCTTTTGGGATTCAACTTCCACTTCTACCTGACATTGTTGTTCGGCGTAGCGTCACTGGCTGCGTTCGCCGCCGCAGGCCCATTCTCCTGGCGCTGGTTCGGCGGACTGGTCGCCGCCGTCCTGAGCTACCTGTCGCTTGCGTCGGGCGTGGCCACCATTTTGGCCGCCGCGGTGCTAGTCGGGCTGCAGATGGCAACGAATGCAAGAAAGCGGTGCGGTCGCGAGTACGCGGGCGCTGTCGTCATGGCATCAATCGCTGTGGCGATGATGCTGTCGGAAGCGTCGATCGCGAAGCCGATGTCTAGCATGTGGACATTCATCCAAGGACTGTTGCTGCTCGCCGCAATGACAATCGCTGGACTGGTGCCGACGGTCTGGTTCACCCGGCAAACGCTTGCAAGGCATCCAGCGATTTTGGATCGCGCCTGGGTGGCAGTCGGAATTGCGGGGTGGGTCGCCGCGCAACTGGTGCTCGTCGCGTACGGCCGAGGAACCGCCATCGCTGTGAGGTACATGGACATCGTCCTGCTGGTCTATCCGCTGGGATCAGTGGCGGTGTTCGCGTTCGTCGATAAGGTGCACGCCGGGCGACTCAGTCGGCTTGTCAGACCAGGCGCGGTGGCATGGGGGTTGTGTGTTGTCGCAGCCTTCGCAGCAGCGGGTTACGCTTCTGTGCTCGGTTCAACGGCGTGGCGCACGTCGGCACACCAACAGCTAGTCAATGTCCAGGCCTACTTCGCCACCGGTAACGTTGACAAGCTCAAAGTGAAAGGTGATCCCGGCCTCAAGGCCGATCTCACCTATCCCAACCCGCAGCGGTTGGCCGCCGTCCTTCGAGATCCCGCTGTCAGGGCGATCCTGCCACGCGAGATCCGACCCGCGGACGCCGACAATGCGTGGGCCCGAAACCGCATGTGGCTCAAGGGATCTCTCGCCGGTGCCACCGCCGCCGCGGTTCGGCTCGCGCTCCAAGCGGGCCCCATATTGGTGGGGCTCGGGGTAGCATTACTCTTCGCTGTCGCGGCACGAGGGCGCATCCGCGCCGCCCGAGGCCTACGTCATATGACGTCACGCGACCTAACGCAACATGATGACGCGGACTCGGCTGCACCCTGCGTCCCGTCGCGTCTAATGCCGAACTCTGGTTGGTTTATCAGGCTAGCGCCGCGAGTGGTGCGCTCGGCAGTTCGGCGGCGCTGCTCGGCAGCTGCCGACATATCCCCGAGAGCGCTCCTCCTCAGCAGCGTCTTGCTAATGTCGGCTCTTTCAGCAGCGATCTGCTTTGTTCTCGCCCAGTATTTCTCCGTCGACACGTTTTCCTCTCTCGTCTACCTCCCAGATGACTGCTGGCTGGATTGGGGTATGAACGTCGGACGTCACTGTTTCAGTGATTACGCAATGCCGGTGACCGTCGGTGCACTGCCCAATCCATGGAAGCCTTATCCGCTGTTCATGTACCCGGACTATCGGCCCTTCATGAACAACTATCCCGCGGCCGGGATGGTCCCGCAGATGACCTTTGCACTCCTGGGTAAGGGTCTTGGCGCGCCCAGGATCGGGTTGTTCGGGTACTTGCTTGTCTTGGCGATCGCGGTCGTTAGCCCCGCTTGGTGGGCGGCACGCGGCGCACGTGGGCTGGACCGGATCGTCGTCTTCGTTGCTTGCGGCGTCGCGGCAGTCCCGGCATGGACGACTGTTGACCGTGGTAACTCAGTGGGATTTTTCGTTCCGATCGCCCTCGTTTGCCTAGTGGCGCTGCGCCGACAGCGCTGGGGTCTCGTCGCCATCATGGTGGTACTCGCCGCACTCATAAAACCCCAGTTCGGCATACTTGCCGTCGCTCTGCTTGCGGCACGGAAGTGGCGCCTTGGCGGAATCACGATTGGTGGAGGGTTGATCTGCAATCTTGGCGCATATGCGCTATGGCCGGCGGACTTTCCGGCCACGGTGATGCAGTCGGTGCACAATACCCTCGGATATGGTTCGCCCAGTTCGAGCATGGGACTACTAAACGTCTCTTTCGCAAAGGGGCTGCTTGCGATTCCGGACGGCATCGAAGGGCTGAGGAGTGGGGGCACGTTGCCCAACGGCTTCCTGGCAGGCCCACGATCCGTGCTCGGGTATGCCATTCTCGTCCTGGTTGTTGGATCTATATTGCTCCTTGGGCGCCGCATACCACCGGTTGTGGTAGGCATTGCGCTGCTGGCAGCCGTCTCGCTCTTCCCCGCCGTGACCAACAGCTACTATCTGGTGTTCGTGTTGCCCGTCGCCGCCGTCTTGATCCGGGATCCCAGTGGGGCATCCGGATGCGGAATTTTTGATCGACTCGAACCTCTGGCGACTCCTCGTCGTACAGTCGGTATTTGCGTGAGTCTGGCCACGGCGCTCAGCATCGCCCAGGTCGCGGCGCCGTGCGCGCCGTTCCAGATGCTGACCCTCGGGCCTGGGGGAGCTGTCGTTGGTACGACGGCGGTCGTACGCACCAGCGTGGTCCTCGCGCCGATCTTCTGGCTTATTGCCTGTGCGGTAATCATCATCTCGTTCGCGCGTAGGCCGGCCGTCGGCGATCAAGTGGATATCGTCACCGCGTCGATGCCAGCCGAATCAACGCTTGCGGCGGCCGGACACCCTAGGCCTTCGGGGCTTGATCTGGGTCCTCCGCAAGCTGCCGCTACCTCGAATCCAACCTAGAATTGATATCCAAATATGCCCGGGGTGGCACCCTTTTCAATGACCTCGAGACTAGTTTGCGCCAAGGCACGGCCCTCTTGAGAGGACAACTGTTCCAAAGGACTGTTGTTGGCCTTGGCGGACACGATCAAGGATAGTTGGGATCAGCAGGTCGATCTGGGCGTTGCGATGCGGGGGAATCCCCTTGACGCCGCGCTTGCGAGTTGATGACGTGACCCAGATCCGTCGCGACGAACAATTCTGGGAACTACCGTGTCGTAGTCTCTATCTCGTTGTATGGTCACGGTGTTGAGGCGAGGAGACAACCGGGGGACTGCCGTGGCGGATGATGTTTTCAACATAGAAGAACTTGAGCGGAACGCGCCGGACCTGAAATATGTGTTCGAGGCAGCGGAGCCGTTCCCGCACCTAGTCATTGACGACCTCGTGCGATTGTCTCCGTTGGAGGCGAGCTCTTTCCCCGGCATCTCTTGGCCGGGGTGGAACGAGTTGGGCGACCGCTACCAGCAGAACAAACGGGCATGTGCGGATATCGACAGCATCCCGGAACCGTTCAGAGCGCTGATCAGGCAGCTTTCCGAACCGCGGTTCCTAAGGGTCCTTGAGCAAGTAACCGCCATCAAGAATCTCCTGCCGGACCCATACTTGGCCGGGGGTGGTCTGCACCTGAGTGGTTCTGGTGGAATCCTCAGCCCCCACACCGACTTCCACTACTACCGTGCCCTGAACCTTTACCGCCGTATCAATGTCCTCGTCTATCTGAACGAAGATTGGTCTCTGCGGGACGGCGGTTGCCTATCGCTGTACGACAAGCAGGGCCACGCGATTAAGACCATAGTTCCTGAATGGGGCAGGGTCGTCATCTTCCGCACTGACGACGAGTCGGTGCATGGGTTCCCCGTCCCAATCGCTGCGGACAAGTGGCGACGCTCGGTAGCACTTTACTACTACACCGCTGCTCCAGCTGAAAATTTCAGTGGCGACGAGACGACTTACTGGAGAGAACACGGGGAACAGTCTGGTGTTGTGCGGAGGGTTCGATTCCTCATCTACCGCGGTCTACTGAACCTCAGCCGCGCGATCAGTATCGCGGCCCACGTAGCGAACCCAAACCAGGGCCTAGGTCTGGTGAGGACGGCTCTGACGAACCGCCGGAAGGCTAAGCGGAACGGCGACGAACCAGCTGGTCAATAACCGTCGTTCTACCGCACACCGTACCGGTAAGCCGGCCGCGACCCGTTGCGTTACAAGTTGTTGAAATCGATACGTGAGAATCGCGAAAGCCGCACGCAGACCGAAGCTGAGACTTACATTAGCGCCTATGACGTTGGTGTGTCGCCCGGCAGTCTCGGTGGTGGCGCCTTGCTTTGACGAGGAAGACGTGCTGCCGCTGTTTCTGAAACGGGTTGAGAGCGTGTTGGATTCGTTGGGCGGGACCAGCGAGCTGGTTCTGGTTGACGACGGTTCGAGCGATCGGACTTGGGAAATCATCGAGAAGGCAGCCGTGGAGGATCGGCGCGTCGTTGGTGTGCGGTTAATGCGGAACCATGGGCATCAGCTTGCTCTCACTGCCGGCCTGAGTGTGTGTCGCGGGGAGCGTGTACTGATCATTGACGCTGACCTGCAGGATCCGCCAGAGCTGTTGCCCGACATGATGGCTTTGATGGACGAGGGCGCCGATGTTGTCTACGGGCAGCGTCGTCGGCGCGACGGTGACGGCGTGCTGAAGCGCGCGACGGCGGCACTCTTCTATCGCGTGATCGGCCGCATGACTGATGTTGATATTCCTTGTGATACAGGCGATTTCCGGTTGATCACGCGTCGGGTGCTGGATCTCTTGGTCGCTATGCCAGAGCGGCACCGTTTTGTACGAGGGATGGTGTCGTGGATTGGCGGCAAGCAGGTTCCTCTGTTATATGACCGCGACGCGCGTGCGGCTGGCCAGAGCAAGTATCCCTTCGCCAAAATGTTGCGGTTTGCCGCTGATGCCATCACGTCGTTTTCCATGGTGCCGTTGAGGTTGTCAGTGATCTTGGGCTGGGTGATGGCGTCCATTGGTTTTGCTGCGGCGATCAACTCGATTTACGGCGCGCTTTATGGTCACACGGTTCCGGGGTGGAGTTCGCTCATGGCTGCGATCGGCCTGCTGACGGGGACTCAATTCCTCATGCTTGGAATCATCGGCGCCTATTTGGGTCGACTCTATGACCAGAGCAAGGGCAGGCCGCTGTTTATGATCCGCGAGATGATTTCGAGTGGAGAAGCGTCGGCGGCGGAGCCGGTCAGTCACGAGGTTGCCTCGCCGGTCCAGCTTTCCGCCTAGGCAGGTTGGCCATGGTTCTTGATGCTTTTGATCAGAAAGCGCGCCCGCCGGCGGGAATGACCGGTGTGCCCGGCCCGCTGTTCCGGTTGGTGCGGGACCAGCGCGTCGCCTTCCTCATCGTGGGCGGCATGAACACAGTTATTGGCGCGGTCTGGTTCGTCTTTTTGCTGTGGCTCTTCCCTTCTGGTGTCGTCGGTTACCTGGGCGCGTTGCTTTGCTCGAACACAGCTGGTGTGCTCTGCGCCTTCGTGCTCTACCGCAGATTCGTGTTTCGGGTTACGGGTCACGTATTACGCGATTTGGTTCGGTTCGAGCTGGTCAATCTCTCCACGCTGAGTTTTAACGTTGCCGCGCTGCCGCTGTTGGTGGAAGCGTTCGGCTGGCCGGTGTTGCTTTCTCAAGTGGTCATCACCGGAGCGACTGTTGTTTACACGTGGTTTGCTCACCGCGGTTTCTCGTTTCGCCGTAGTCCAGCTGAGCTCGGCCTGGCCGAGCAACAGCAAGCCTAGTCGTGACGCCGCGGGTATCGGTTGTCGTTCCGGCCTACAACAGCGTTGGCTTCATCGGATCCACCATGCGCTCAATCCTGCAGCAGAGCTTCAGCGATTTCGAGCTGGTGGTTTCCGACCATACGTCCACCGACGGCACCTGGGAGATGCTGCAACGTTTCACCAACGACCCCCGGGTTCGCCTGAGCCGGTTGGCTTCTGGTGGAGGCGCGCCGGCAAATTTTAAGGCCGTCACTGATCTGGCAACCGGCGAATTCGTCAAATTGGTCTGCGGCGACGACCTGCTCAAGATGGAGAGTCTGGCGGAACAGGTGGCGGCGTTAGACGCGCACCCGGCGGCGGTGATGGCCGCGAGCCCGAGGGACGTCATAGATGCCGCGGGGACACCGGTGTTGCGCAACCGCGGATTAGCCGGACTCCGTGGGGAGGTTGACGGTGAGGAAGCTATCCGGCGGACGGTGGCAGCAGGTACGAACATCTTCGGTGAGCCGGCGGCGGTGTTGTTCAGGCGCGAGGCTTTGGCCGATGCGGGCGGTTGGGACGATCGCTTCCCTTATCTAATCGATCAGGCGACTTACTGCGCGGTACTGCTCCGGGGAACGCTTGTTGCAGTCCCTCGCTCGCTGGCCGCGTTCCGGGTCAGCCAAGCCCAATGGAGTGTGCAGTTGGTGCGCGCGCAGGCCGAGCAGTCCATTGGCTTCAACCGCGAGTTCGCTGCGGCGAATCCCGGCCTAATTGCTAGGCACCACCTGCTGGCCGGCGAGATGAGGGCTCGCGCTAATGCCATCGGCCGCCGCGCCGTCTATCGTTGGCTCGGCTGGCGGATGCGCCATGTGGCCCCTGACGGGGGCCAGATGGCGTTGGATCCGCGGAGGTAGGCAAGGCAACACGATAGCCAGATCGTCGACGTATCACTACCACAACTTAATTGATATCCGTGCCCCGACTGCTGTGCGAATTTTGTAGCAGCACGACAACTTTCCGCAGGATGCACATCAGCGTAACGCCACTGCCAGGTCGGCGTCCGATTTCGTCCTGACAGCCTGCCGAATCCCTCATACGCCCGTCGTCGGGGACGGAACTGGGTTAAACTTCCGAGCGGCTGAGGTGGGCGGCGGACTCTGCTCCCGTGCTGGTTGGAGCAGACCCAAGGAGATTCATTGAAGCGACTCCTCGACATGTTGCAGAATGCAGTTTCGTCGGCTCGGAAGCTGCTTGTGGCGGTTTCCGGTCAGTCGGAGCGCACCATCTTGGTCAGCACAGTCCTGCTGGCCTCAACGGTCTCGTTGGCGACGGGCTTTGTTCTCGCACAGTACTACTCGATCGACGCCCTTTCCTCCCTTATTGTTTTCGTCCCGGATGACTGCTACCTCGACTGGCCCACGAAGGTTGGTCGACACTGCTTCAGTGATTATTCGATAACCGTGGGCGTCGGGATGGCCGCCAACCCATGGGATCCGTACCCGCTGTACTTCCCCCCAGACTTCAAGCCGACCCACTTCAATTACACGGCGGCCGGCATGGTGCCACATATGATCTTCGGGTTGGTGGGGAAATGGCTGGGCGCCCCGCGACTGGGATTGTTCGGCTACTTGGCCGCTTTGACGATGGCCGTCTTTACGCCCGCCGTTTGGGCGGCCCGCGGTGCCCGGGGTCTGGAGCGGCTAGTGGTTTTCGTGGCGTGCGGCGCCGCGGCGATCCCGGCGTGGGTGGTGATCGATCGAGGCAACTCCATCGGGTTCGTGGCGCCGATCGCGCTTGTTTTCTTGGTCGGGTTGTGCCGGCGGCGCTGGCGCCTCGTCACAATCGTGGTGGTCTTGGCCGCGCTGGTGAAACCGCAGTTCGCCGTTCTGGCTGTCGCGTTATTCGCTTGCCGGCAATGGCGGTTGGGAGGTCTTGCGGTGGCCGGAACCGTCGTTTCCAATCTCGCCGCATATGCGCTGTGGCCGCGAGACTTTCCGGCGACAATCGCCCAGTCGATCCGCAACGTCCTCGGCTACAGCAGTGGGTCGTATCAAGCGCTTGCCGCGAACTCCAATGTGTCGTTCGGGAAGATATTCCTCGCGATTCCCGACGGCCTCAAGGCCCAGGAAACGGGGGGCACAGTACCGGAGGGCTTCCTTGCCGGTCCGCGATCGCTGATCGGGTATGCGGTGCTCGTTCTGGTCATCGTCGCGGTTCTGGCTCTCGGACGGCGCATCCCGCCGGTCATGATGGGGATCGTGCTGCTGGCCGCGGCTTCCCTCTTCCCCGCCTTGACTAACCCCTACTATCTGATCTTCGTGTTACCGGTTGCCGCCCTGGTGGCGCGCGATCCCGACGGACCGCCGGGGACTGGGATATTCGACCGGCTCTCGACTGTCGGCGGCCGGCGTCGCGCAGTCGGTATCTGCGTGAGTCTGGCTGCGGCACTCTGCATCGCCCAGATCGCGCTGCCCGGTCCGCCTTATCACGTCGCAGATGTTGTGGGACAGATGGGGGGCCCCCACACGAACACCGTGGTTGTCAGCAGCACAGTATTCCTTGCTCCGCTCCTCTGGCTGGTCGCGTGTGCGGCGACTCTTGTCTCCTACATGCGGCGCCCGGACCAGTCGTCGCACCGCGACCCGGAACCAGCACGGCCAGCACGGGAAGCTGCTAGCGCATCCGCCGCATCGCGTACGATCGCGGAATTG
The DNA here is from genome assembly GCF_001666745.1 of Mycobacterium sp. E2699. Taxonomy (NCBI): domain Bacteria; kingdom Bacillati; phylum Actinomycetota; class Actinomycetes; order Mycobacteriales; family Mycobacteriaceae; genus Mycobacterium; species Mycobacterium sp. E2699. The sequence goes on from NZ_LZJH01000090.1 coordinate 162,736, forward strand.
TCGCCACAACGACCGGCGTGATCTGCGAAACTTCTTGCAACGGTACGCATCAGACGCTACGGAGTGATCTTGAAACGCCTGGAAAACCTGCTTACTGCCTCCGAGCGCGCGAAGGCCGCGATGCTCTACCGCTTCGGCGGCGACGCATTGGATTTCATTTGTGAAACCCACCTGGAACTCCCGGCGCAGCCTCCGCTTGATCAGCGCACGCTGGTTTTCTTCGCGCACTTCGATCCGCAGGGTGTCGTCGACCCGTACGTCGCCTATTACCTGAAGGCGCTCCATCGCCTGGGAGCGGCGATCGTCTTTGTGTCGGGCTCGCCGACTCTCGCGCCTGATTCGGTCGCTCCGATTCTCCCGTTGTGCGCCGGCATCTACACACGTCGCACTCTTTCACTCGACTTCGGTTCTTGGCACCTCGCGTGGCGTATTCAGCAGGAGTACGGCTGGTCGCTCGATCAGTTCGACCGCTTGACTTTGGCCAACGACAGTGTGTTCGGACCACTTTTTCCGATCGAAGAGATGTGGAGCGCGTTCCACGACGCCGACATGTACGGCGCTATCGAGAGTGCCGAGTCCGGCCCCCATCTGCAGTCCTTCTTCCTGTCGTGGGACCTCAACTCGCGTACTCGTGCATTCCTTGACGACTTGTGGAATGACTTTCGATACATCGTCGACAAGCAGCGGTTGATCCGGCGATACGAGATCGGTTTGTCGAAGCGCGCGCGTGTAGAAGGACTTAGCATCAAGCCGTTCCTCTCGGCCGCTGCCGTGAAAGCAACATATGGGCGCTCACCGGCGCATCAGTGGACAAGCAGGTTCTCCGGACCACCGGTCAACAACACCCTTTACTTCTGGGATGGCCTCATCGAGCACCTCCGGTTCCCGTTCCTCAAGACCGTGCTGCCGCGATACAACGACCCCCGTCATGACTCCATGTCGCACCTGCGCGACTTCATCGAGCGTCACACCGAATACCCCTACGAACTGATCCAATCCAACGTAGACAGGCTTGGCTGCGGAGCCCCGTTCTGGGCCAAGCCATCGGCCGCGCCGTCCCGTCGGCGCGTGTGATATATGAGGAAGAAGTGTCCCGAGCAGTGAAAGAAATGCTGGCTTCAAGATCAATGACCGACCTCTACTTGAATCTGAGATTCGCTCCAGTTCGACTGCACCGTCGGCGCAAGTATTACTCGTTGGTCGAGAAGAAGTACGGCATCGAGATCGGTGGCCCGAGTTCACTTTTCAAGACCGTACTGCCCCTTTATCGAATCGTTGGAGGCCTGGATGGCGTCAACTTCTCGACGGACACCATTTGGGAAGGAAATATCCAAGCCGGCGATAGTTTCAACTACTATCGCGAGAAGTCCGGCCGCCAATTCATCGCTGATGCGACAGACCTGAGCGAAATCGGCGATGCATGCTACGACTTTCTGCTCTCCTCGAACTGCCTTGAACACGTCGCCAATCCCATCAAGGCCCTCAAGGAGTGGAGACGAGTTATCAAAGCCGGTGGAGTGATGGTACTCGTACTCCCAAGGAAGGAAAGCAATTTCGACCACCGCCGTCCGGTGACCAGTATCGAACACCTGATGGACGACTTCGCGGCCCAGGTGGAAGAGGACGACCTCACCCACCTAGAGGAAATCTTGGCGCTGCATGACTTAGGCAGAGATCCGCCCGCGGGTGATTTAGAGCATTTTAGGCAACGAAGCCTGAACAATCTCCAGAACCGAACGCTTCACCACCATGTTTTCGATGTCGCACTGATTGAAGCAATGCTCGCCGGTCTGGAGTTCGAGATCCTGGATGTCACGACGACCAGAACCGATTTCTTCGCACTCGCCAGGAAGGCTGAGAGCGATCTCGCTGCCGGGTAAGCGCACGTGAGTCCCCTATCCTGCGGATTTGCCGGTAACGCCGCGAGGCGTGCCGTGGCAAGGTAACGTCCCCAGTGATGTGGACTGGCGTGCTGTTAATCGGGGTGGGGATGGCGCTCGACCCACTCCGTCTGGGGTTCGTCGCGGTGATGATGTCGCGGCGGAAACCCATCGTGAACCTGTTGGCATTCTGGCTGGGCGGCGTTGTTACCGGTGTCATCGTCGGGATCGGCGTACTGGTGCTGATGCGCGACGTCGCTTTGGCAGCTGTCCGAAGCGCCGCCTCCGCGATCACGGAAGTCAGGTCCGCTGTCGTCTTTTTGGCCGGCCCCCGTCTTCAGCTCACCCTGGGTCTGCTCATGCTCCTCCTTGTCGTGGTCATCACGGCTCGAGCGAGGGCGGCCGGGCGAGTGCCGACGCCGCAGCCGACCACCGGCGGTGGCACGGCGACCCTTGTCAAGGAAGACCGCCCGCGCAATCCGTTCGTATGGCTCGCGGGCCGCACCAAGGAAATGCTGGACTGCGATGTCGTATGGCCGGCGTTCGTGGTGGGTCTTTCGTCGACATTTCCGCCCTACGAGGGCGTGGTGCTGCTTGCTGTGATCATGGCGTCGGGAGCCACTGTAGGTGCACAATTCTGCGCATTCATCATCTTCACTCTCTTGGTGAATGGGCTCGTCGAGATTCCCCTCGTCGGATACCTGCTCATGCCGGAGAGGACCGAGGCCGTGATGCTGCGGTTCCACAACTGGGTGCGCACATACCGTCTACAGATCACGCAGGTCATGTTCGGCGGTACGGGCCTGATAATGCTGACGCAGGGTCTTGCCGCCCTCTGAGACTGCTACTGACGGCGCGGTATCGGTGAATCACGACCAGGCTGACGGGCCGCCTGGAACCCTGCTGGTCTCGGTGTGCGTGCCGATGTACAACAACGCCGGCACGATCGAGCGCTGCCTGCGCAGCATCCTGGCCCAGGACGGTGTGGACTTCGAGATCGTCGTCGTCGACGACGACTCGTCCGACGACGGGCCCGCCATCGCCGCGTCGCTGCTGCGGCCGGGGGACCGGCTGGTGAAGAACCAGCCCCGCCTCGGGCTCAACGGCAACCACAACAAATGCCTGGAACTGGCCCGCGGCACCTGCGTGCAGTTCGTGCACGGCGACGACTGGCTCCTGCCCGGTGCGCTGGCGACGCTCGCCGGGTATTTCGAGGACCCGGCCGTCGGGCTGGCGTTCGCGCCGCGCAAGGTGGTGGGCGACGACGAGCGGTGGCAGCGCCGATACGGCAGGATGCACACCCGCTTTCGCAACCTGCAGGAACGCAACGACGGCGCGTCGCTGGTGCGGCAGATCGCCGCGCGGGGCGCGAAGGAGAACTGGGTGGGCGAACCGACCAGCGTCATGTTTCGGCGCCGGCTGGCGCTGGAGGCGGGGGGCCTGCGGAACGACATCTACCAGCTCGTCGACGTGGACTTCTGGTTGCGCCTGATGCTGCGATCGACGGTGTGCTTCGTTCCAAAAGAACTGTCGGTGCGCAGTCACATGAAGGGGACGGAAACGACCCACGTCATGAGCACCCGACGCTACGTGCTCGACCAGCTGCGCATTCTCAGTTGGCTGGCCGTCGATCCGGTCTCACCCCGTTCCATCCGGATCCTGGCGCGGCTCTGGTGGTTTCCCGCGTGGCTGGCGCTGGTGGTGGAGATCGCGGTGTTCGGGCCCCAGCGACGGGTGCACCTGAAGGCGTTGGCGCGGGCGCCCTTTCGGGAGTTCTCCTACGCCCGCAGCCTAGCCGTGGATCTCTGCGGTCAGGCCGAACTCGCCGAACGTGCGTGAGACGTCCTCGCGCAGCGCGTCTTGCGAGTTTGTCCGGCCGGCGAGATAGGCATTGACGGTGATCCAGATCTTGTTGGCGCCGCGCCCAGACACCACGAATAGCTGGCCACTCATGCGTTCGAGGGCGCGCCTGTTGATGGCGGGTTCGATCAACCGCCCGGACGCGTAGTCGGCGTCGGTGCCGTCGGGGCGCATCACCGCGGGGGGCATGTCGCCGACGTTGGAGCAACCGATGGGCAGGGCCGCCGCGCCGAGCCCCATTCCGGCGGCCCTGCGGGCCACCCACTTCGGGGTCAACGAGGTCAACGGCAGCGGCCCCAGCAATTCCTCGGTGAGCTCGGCCAGGTCGGCGAAAGCCTGCTTGAACTTGAGACGGGCCTCGCCCAGGTCGGACGCCAGGTGCGTCGGGTCGACCGACACGGTGGGGAACACCACCGCGTTGCCGCGGGTGTCGGCTTCGGTGCGATCGCTGACGGGAAACGCCAGGGTGACCGTGCCGTCGCCGCAGACGCGTCCCATGCGCACGCCGAGCCTGCCTGCGAATCCGGCGAGAAGCGTGAAGCCGTTTCCGCCAATGCTTTTCGCGCGCGCATCCCACTCCGCCAGGTCGACGTAGGCGGTCACCGACGGCACCACGACGGGCGGCTGATCACCGGCGCGCCGCGGCGCCGGTGGTGCCGACCTCATCGAGGCGGCGACGTCGGTGAACCTGTGCCGGGCGATGCGCGCCGTCGCGGCCACCGCCCGCGCCAGTTCCGGTGCGGACGCGAGGGTTTGCCGTGCGTCCTGCATCATGGCCCGCCGGCGGGCGCGCGAACGCGGATAGGGATAACCCAGGTAGCGGGTCCGTCCGTCGGCCGCGTCCGCGATCGCCTGCAGGATCCCGAGCCCGTCGACGAGGGTGTGCGAGGTGGTCAGGCAAACCGCGGTCCCGCCGTCGTCCAGTGGCAGCACCCCGATGTGCCGGCCGGGCCCGTACTCGGGATCCAGCGGCAGGCAGGCCCGCTCATGCAGCCAGGCGTTCAGGTTTGCCCGGGGGCGTGCAGTCCGGGCGACCTCGATGTCGTCGGGCCCCCGGGATATCACCCACCGATCACGAGCGAACGGCAGCGGAGACGGTTCGACCAGCCGCCCCAGCAGCCCATAGCCGAGATTGCGGTGGAAACGGCGCAAACCGTCAAGATCTGCCGGGCGGTTGTAGATCCAGACGAACTGCACCAGCGCGCCGTAGCCAAGCGCCCGCAGGCCCAGGAAAGAGGCCTGGTCCATGTGTGCGAGTCGGTTGTCCACCGCGCTCACGGTAGTTTATTTGCCGGTTGGGCGGGTCGCTACGGCCCGCACGGCCCGTTGGTACGGTTGTAACCTCGCCGTTCCAGGCCGGAAAGGCTTCCGACGAAGGTAGTGTGTTGTCCGTGGTTCAGTCTTCGATCCCTGCCGTGCTGCGCGAACGCGCGAGCCTGCAGCCCAACGACCCGGCGTTCACATTCCTTGACTACGAGCAGGATTGGGAGGGTGTCACCCACACCCTGACGTGGTCGCAGCTGTATCGCCGCGTGGTCAACCTCGGTGAGCAGCTGAGGGCCAGCGGGTCGACCGGTGATCGGGCACTCATCCTGGCCCCGCAGGGGCTCGACTACGTCCTGGGCTTCCTCGGTGCCCTGCAGGCCGGGCTTGTCGCGGTTCCGCTTTCCGTTCCCTACGGCGGCGCGCACGACGAACGCACCATCTCGGTGCTCGCCGACACCTCACCCGCCGTCGTCCTCACGACCTCCGCGGTCTCGGACATGGTCAACGCCTCCGTGGGATCGCAGCAGGGCCAATCCGCGCCCGCCATCGTCGAAGTCGATCTGCTGGACCTCGAGACCCGGCAGCGTCCCGCGGGGCCCAGACCCCGGCCCGGCGCCACCGACGGCTCCGACTTCATCTATCTGCAGTACACCTCCGGGTCCACCCGCACGCCCGCCGGTGTCATGGTCTCCAACAAGAACGTCCTCGCCAATTTCGAGCAGATCATGGGCGATTTCTTCGCGCCCGAGGGCGGGATCGCGCCGCCGGACTTGACGGTGGTGTCGTGGCTGCCGCTCTACCACGACATGGGCCTTCTGTTGGGGATCATCATGCCGATCCTGGCCGGCGTGCCCACGGTGCTGTCCAGCCCGGTCGGGTTCCTGCAGCGGCCGGCCCGCTGGTTGCACATGATGGCAAGCAAGCCATGCACGATCTCTGCGGGACCGAACTTCGCCTACGAGCTCGCGGTGCGCAAGACGTCGAACGAGGACATGGCCGGGTACGACCTGGCCGGCGTGCACACGATCCTCAACGGCAGCGAGCGCGTGCAGCCGGCAACCCTGAAGCGTTTCGCTGACCGGTTCGCCCCCTTCAACTTCGACACCCGGGCGCTGCGGCCGTGCTACGGGATGGCCGAGGCCACGGTGTACATCGCGACCCGCCAGGTCGGCAATCCGCCCGAGATCGGCCACTTCGACGCCGAGAAGCTGCCTGGCGGCGAGGCGCAGCGGTGCGAAACCGGAAGCGGCACACCGCTGGTCAGCTACGGCGACCCGAAATCGATGCTGATCCGCATCGTCGACCCGGACACCGGTCGCGAGTGCCCCGACGGGAAGGTCGGCGAGATCTGGGTCCACGGCGAGAACGTCGCCGCCGGCTATTGGCAGAAACCCGAAGAGACGGAGCGCACCTTCGGCGCCAAGATCGTCGAGCCGTCGCAGGGCACACCCGAGGGTCCGTGGCTGCGAACCGGTGACTCGGGTTTCTTCTCCAGCGGCGAACTGTTCATCATCGGCCGCATCAAGGACCTCTTGATCGTCTACGGCCGCAACCACTCTCCCGACGACATCGAGGCGACGATCCAGGAGATCACCGCGGGCCGTTGCGCGGCGATAGCGGTTCCCGACAAGGGGGTGGAGAAGCTGGTCGCGATCATCGAGATGAAGAAGCGCGGCGACACCGAGGAGGAAGCCGTCGACCGCCTGCGGGGCGTGAAACGCGAAGTCACCTCGGCGATTTCGAAGTCCCATGGGCTGAAAGTTGCCGACCTGGTTCTGGTGTCACCGGGCTCGATCCCGATCACCACCAGCGGCAAGATCAGGCGATCGCAGTGTGTCGAGCTCTACCGGCAGGACGAGTTCGTCCGCCTGGACGCGTAGGGGCTGCTAGAGCAGCGGGTGTTTCCCGCGCCCGTTGCCGTTGCTGCCCCGAGTTGACGGGACGTCCGCACCGAACAGCGGCAGCGAATTGTCGTCACGGTCATCCGCGGCCGCTGGTTCGCCGTGCCCATTGCCGTTGGTGCCGTTCGCGTGCCCGTTGCCGTTGGCGCCGACGGTGATTGGCCGACGGGCCAGCAAGTCCTGCCCGAACAGCGGTAGCGACTGAGCGAGATCGTCGTCGCTGTCCCGCTTGCCATGGCCGTTGGCGGCGGGCGCGGCATCCGATGCCGAATCGAAAAGATCGTCGGTCACGTGATCCGGCAGACCGCTGAGGTCGAACAGGGGCAGGGCGTGTTCGGGGAGGCGTGCGCCCGACCGCTGGCCATTCTTGGCGGCCGGCGCGGCCTTGGCGACGCCCGTCCGCCGACGCGACTTGTGGCCGGGCGGAACGAGTTTGAGGCGGACGAGCAGATCGTCGGGGATCCACGGCTGGCCCGCGCCGTTCGTCGCCGGGGAATCCGCCGCCGGGGCCAACGCCTCCCGGCTGGGAATCACCTTCATCCGGACCAGCTGGTCGGCCAACTGGTCGAGCTGTTGCTTCTTGCGCTGGTGGGCCGCGTATACCTGGGCCGGGCTCTTGCCGAGATTGGAGGGCCACCAGTTCTTCTGGCCGATCAGCGCGGCCATGGCCGGCACCGTGATCGAGCGCACCAGGAACGTGTCGATCAGTATGCCCATCCCCAGGATGAAGCCGGCCTCGGCCATGGTGTAGATGCTGGCGCTCATCAACCCGAACATCGAGGCGGCGAAGATCAGGCCGGCCGACGTGATCACGCCCCCGGTCGAACCCACGGTGCGAATGACGCCGACCCGCACGCCGTGCGGGGACTCGTCGCGGATGCGCGAGATGAGCAGCATGTTGTAATCCGCGCCGACCGCGACGAGCAGGATGAAGGACAGGCCGGGCAGGCTCCAGTGCAGGTTCTGCCCGAGGATCATCTGGAACACCAATACGCCCAGACCCATTGCCGACAGATACGAAAGCAGCACGGAGCCAATGAGATACAGCGGCGCGACAACCGCCCGCAGCAAGCCGACCAGGATCAGGAACACGATCATGATCGTGGCGAACACGATGTAGCCGATGTCGTTGTTGTAGTAGTCACGGGTGTCGGCGAGCCCGCTCGGCACACCGGCCACCTGCACCGTGGCGTCCGACAAATCGGTGTTGGGCTGCGCCGACTGCGCGGCCTTGATGATCTTCGGGATCTGATCCATGGCGGCGGTGGAGAACGGGTTGAGCGCGCTCTGGATCAGGTAGCGCGCCGCGTGCCCGTCGGGGGACAGGAAGATCGCGGCGCCCTGCTTGAATTCGTCCCTGGTGAGGATCTGCGGGGGGATGTTGAAGCCGGACATCGACGGCTTGTTGTCGGTGTCGTGCTTCATGGTCAGCAGGAATTGCGACGCCTCGTTGAGGCCGCTGCCGATCTGTCTGGTCGAATCGACGAGTTGTTTCACCCCGCCGGCGATGGCGCGGCTGCCGTCGGCGAGGGCGTTGGCGCCCTGCTGCGCATTGGCCATCGTGGACTGCAGGTCCCGGATCGTCCTCATGGCGCTGGCGGCCTGAGTCAGGGTTTGTTGGGCCGTGTTCAGCGTCTGCCCGACCGTCTGCGCCTTGCCGGCCGATTGCAGGTTGTGGGCCATGATCTTGATCGAGTTGAGGGTGCCGTCGTTGTTTGCCTGCACCATCGCGGCCAACCCCGAACGCGAGCTCACGCACCCCGGATCGGCGTTGCAGTCGGGGCTGTTGTTGAGGGCGTTCAACATCGGGGTGGCCCACGCCGCGATGTTTTCGGCGTTCACGGTGGACGTGTTGAGGTTGTCGCCGAGCGTCTTCATCTGCCCGGTGAGGGAGGCGCCCTGGTCGAGCGCGGCGATGGTGCGATCGCCGCCCGCCATTTGTTCCATCGCCGTCAGCGCCGAGACCGCCGGGCCGAGGCTGGTAAGGGCGCCGCTGACCTGATCGCGCAGCATCGCCAGGGCGTCGGCCAACTGGTTGGAGCCGTTGACCAGCCGGTCCAGATCGCTCCCGTGCTCGGTGATCTGGCGGGATCCGTCGTCGAGCTTGCTGCCGACCTCACCGGCCTGGAACGAGATCTTGGTCTGCTCCAGCGGTTCGCCGTTGGGCCGCGTCAATCCCCGCACCATCGTGATGTCGGGCAGCTGGCTCACCCGGGCGGCCATCTGCTCCAGGTCGGCGAGCGCGGCCGGCGTCCGCAGGTCGTGGGACGGCGACTTGATGAACAGCACCATGGGTGTCAGCGCGTTCGCCGGGTAGTGGCGGTTCATCACGTCGTAGCCCTTGGAGCTGTCCACGGACGCGGGCATCGTCTTGAGATCGTCGTAGTTGAAGCGCATCACGGCGGTGCAACTGGCCAAACTGATGAGCACGATGAGGCTGCCGATCAGGTGGATCTTCGGCCGGCGCACCACGCGCGTTCCCATGATCCGCCACATCCGAGTGGTCAGGTCGCGCCGGGGCTTGATCCAGCCACGACGTCCGGCCAGCACCAACAAGGCGGGCAACAGGGTTACCGAGCACAGGAATGCCACGATGACCGAAATCGAAATCGCCGGTCCGACAGTCGAAAACACTTCCAACTTGGTGAAGACCATCGCCAGGAATGCGACCGCGACGGTGGCCGCCGACGCGGCGATCACCTTGCCGATCGACATCAGCGCCATCTTCACCGCTTCGTCGGACGTGTGGCCGCGCCGCACATAGTCGTGATATCGGCTGATCAGGAAGACGGCGTAGTCCGTCCCCGCCCCGACCATGACTGCGGTCATCAGGACGAGGGTCTGGAGGGCGAACGGCAGGCCGATCTCGCTCAGCCCGGACAGGACGCCCTGCGAGGTTCCGATGGATGCGCCGATGTTGATCAGCGGCACCAGCATCGTGACGATGTTGCGGTAGATCATGAAGAGAATCAGCAGCACGGACACCACCGTGCCGATCTCGATGAAGTGCGCGTCCTCCAGCGCCATTTCGGTCGCGTCGGCGATCGTGGCCATCGGTCCGCTGACGTGAGCGGTCAGCGTGGTTCCCGCGGTGACCTCTTTGGCGAGCTCTTTGACGTGGTGGTAGGCCGCGATCGTCGACGGCGCGGTGCCCGCACCGGGGAACGAGATCGGCAGGATGAAGGCTTTGCCGTCCTTGCTGGCCAGGACCTCGCGCATCTGCGGGTTGGTCAGGAAGTCCTGCACCGTGAGCTTGTCGGCCTTGTCTTGGCGAAGCTTGTCCACCAGCTTGGCGTAGACCGCCTCGTCGGCCGGCGTGATGCCGTTCTCGTCGCTGAGCAGGATCATCAGCAGGGAGCCGCCGCCGCCCAACGGATTGTCGCCGCCGCCCTCCCCGGCGGCGTCCGGGGCCTTTTTGGCGTCCCCGCCGGCCTTGGGGGCACCGGGCATGGCGAAGGCCTTGGCCATTTCCTGGTTGACGACCACCGTCGGAGCGTTGTCGGGCAGGGCCTTCGGCTCGCGTTTACTGGCCTGTACCGGCAGCGGCGGAAAGACCAGCGCCAGGGTGACCGCGACTCCGATCCAGCCGGCGATGACAAGCAGGGGCCACCGCACGACGATGTCGCCTATGCGGTCGAAGATTCCCCCAGGCTTGGCTGCCTCGCCCGTGCCAGTCCGGCTCGACACCCAAACAACCCTACAAGTTAGCCCGCGGTCGTGTGGCCTAATCACGATCTGGGCGGTGACCGTGATCCCGCCGTGATCTTGACAGCGATTCCGCTGGTCAGCGCGTTGCTACGCGGCGAGTGAGCGGGCCGATAAGCCGTCCCGGCGACGGGGTCAAGACGCCCATTCGGCGTGTGGCGCCGTGGATCCGTGTAACACTCTCCCCATGGCCATCGGTTACCGCCTGCAATCCAACCCGCTCGTCGGCAAACTCACCACGAAGTACTTTCTGCCGCTCGGCACCCGCCAGGTCGGCGACGACGTCGTTTTCTTCAATTTCGGCTACGAAGAGGACCCGCCGATGGGCCTGACGCTGGCGGCGTCCGACGAGCCCAACCGGTACTGCATTCAGCTCTACCACGTGACCGCCTCACAGGTGGATCTCACCGGCAAGAAGGTGCTGGAGGTCAGTTGCGGGGCCGGCGGGGGAGCGTCGTACATCATGCGCAACCTGGGCCCGGCCTCCTACACCGGGCTTGACCTGAACCCCGCCAGCATCGAGAAGTGCCGGGAACGGCACCAGCTGTCGGGCCTGGATTTCGTGCAGGGCGACGCCCAGAACCTGCCCTTCCCCGACGAATCGTTCGACGCGGTGATCAACGTCGAGGCCTCCCACCAGTACCCGGACTTCCCCGGTTTCCTGAAGGAGGTGGCGCGCGTGCTGCGCCCGGGCGGGCATTTCCTGTACACCGACTCCCGCCGGGCCCCCGTCGTCGCCGAATGGGAGGCCGCGCTGGCCGACGCGCCGCTGCGCAAGGTCTCCGAAAGGGACATCGACAAGGAGGCCAAGCGCGGGCTGGACGCCAACACCCGACGGACCCAGCAGCAGATCAGTGGCCGCCTGCCGGGATTCGTCAACTCCCTGATCCGCTACGGCGTCGGCGTGATGGACTGGGACCTGCGCCGCGCCGGCGGGTTCTCGTACCGCGTCTACCACTTCGTCAAGGATTGATGCGGGGTCAAGGATTGATGCGGGTCCAGCGCGCACCGGAAGCGAAGGGCCGGACTCCGTCATGAAGTTTGCCTTGGCG
>NZ_LZJH01000091.1:0-91407 GCF_001666745.1 Mycobacterium sp. E2699
CGCGGCGATCGCAAGCGCGGCGAAGCCGCGTGAAGCGGGTCGCCGCCAAACGGCCCCGCCAAGCACGCCTAGACTCGGCGGTGATGTCCAACGACACTGCCGACCTGAGCGCGGCCATCCGTACCGCACTGGGGAAGGTGATCGACCCCGAATTGCGCCGTCCCATCACCGAACTCGGGATGGTCAAGAGCGTCGACGTCGAGCCCGACGGCGGCGTGCACGTCGCGATCTACCTGACCACCTCCGCGTGCCCTAAGAAGGCCGAGATCAGCGAGCGCGTCACCAGCGCGGTCGCCGACGTGCCCGGCACCGGGGCCGTCAAGGTGAGCCTGGACGTGATGAGCGACGAGCAGCGCACCGAGCTGCGCAAGCAGCTGCGCGGGGACGCCGCCGAGCCCGTCATCCCGTTCGCCCAGCCCAGCTCGCTGACCCGGGTTTACGCCGTCGCCTCCGGCAAGGGCGGCGTCGGAAAGTCGACGGTCACGGTCAACCTGGCCGCGGCGATGGCCGCGCGCGGCCTGTCCGTCGGGGTGCTCGACGCCGACATTCACGGCCATTCCATCCCGCGCATGATGGGCACCACCGATCGGCCCACTCAGGTCGAGTCGATGATCCTGCCGCCCGTCGCCCACGAGGTGAAGGTCATCTCGATCGCCCAGTTCACCCAGGGCAACACGCCGGTGGTGTGGCGCGGACCGATGTTGCACCGCGCGCTGCAGCAGTTCCTGGCCGACGTGTACTGGGGCGACCTCGACGTGTTGCTGCTCGACCTGCCGCCCGGCACCGGGGACGTCGCCATCTCGGTGGCACAGCTGATCCCCAACGCCGAGATCCTGGTGGTGACCACGCCGCAGCTGGCGGCGGCCGAGGTCGCCGAACGGGCCGGCAGCATCGCGCTGCAAACCCGACAGCGCGTCGTCGGCGTCGTCGAGAACATGTCCGGGCTGGTGCTGCCCGACGGCACCACGATGCAGGTGTTCGGCGAGGGCGGCGGCCGGCAGGTCGCCGAGCGGTTGTCGCGCGCGGTTGGCGCCGATGTGCCGCTGCTGGGCCAGATCCCGCTGGACCCGGCGCTGGTCGCCGCCGGTGATGCCGGCCTACCGATCGTGCTGAGCGCGCCGGACTCCCCCGTCGGCAAGGAACTGCGCGGCGTGGCCGACAGCCTCTCGTCGCGCAAGCGGGGGCTGGCGGGCGTGTCGCTGGGGCTGGACCCGGCCAGGCGCTGAGTTTCCTCCGCGAGCGTGCGTGTTTGTACGCCGACACGCCGTCGCAGGCGTACAACTGCGCACGCTCGCGACGGGCTGCCCACGCGTCAGGTCGCGTCGGCGTCGAACGGCGCGGGTCCGCCGGTGTGCTCGGGCTGCGTCTGCGGTACCGGCCGCGCGGGCTCCGCCGGCTGCGCCGGCGCCCCGTTGACCGGCCGGTCGAAGTTTCCCGTGAGGAACGAGTCGTCGCCGTCGAGCAGGTGCTTGGTGAGCGCGGCGCGCGGGCTCATGCCGCGCAGCTTCTGCAGCTCGCCGAGCGGCTCGCGCAGGTCATCGAACTCGGGGCCGAGATCCTGGCGGAGCTGGGTCGTCATCCCGCTGAGGTAGTCACGCGCCTGCCGCAGCGCATTCGACGTCCACCGGATCGCGCCCGGGAGCCGCTCGGGGCCGAGGATCACCAGCCCGACCACGACGAGGACCAGGATGTGCTCCCAGCTCAGGTTCGCGAACACTTAGCCGTTGTCCGAATCGGGTTTCACCGTCAGCGTGACGTGCCGGCCGTCACGGACCACCTCCACCGGGGCGTCCTGGCCGATGGTCAGCTGCCGCACGGCGACGACGAACTCGTCGGCGTCGGCGACCTTGCGGTTGCCGACCTTGACGATCACGTCGTTCTCCAGGATCCCGCCCTTCTGGGCCGGGCTGCCGGCTTTGACGTTGGCCACCTGGGCGCCCGAGGCGATCGCGTTGCTCACCGAGCGGGTGCTGACGCCCAGCGTCGGGTGCACGATCTTGCCATCCTTGATCAGGGCCTGGGCCACCGACTTGACCTCGTTGATCGGAATGGCGAAGCCGAGCCCACTTGCGCTGTCCGACAACGACTTACCGGCCGTGTCGATGCCGATCACCTGCGAGTCCATGCTGATCAACGGGCCACCGGAGTTGCCGTGGTTGATCGACGCGTCGGTCTGCAGGGCGTCGATGACGGTGTCGGTGTCGGAGCCCTCGCCCGACAGCGGGACGGGGCGATGCAGGGCGCTGATGATGCCGTGGGTCACGGTGCTGCGCAGGCCGAGCGGCGCGCCGGCGGCCAGCACCTCGTCGCCGACGCGCACCTTGTCGGAGTCACCCAGCTGGGCCACGCTCAGGTTGTCGACGTTGTCGACCTTGAGCACCGCCAGGTCGGTCTTGGGGTCGCGGCCCACGAGGTTGGCCGGCACCTCCTTGCCGTCGTTGAAGACCACGGTCGTCTTGAACTGGCTGGGGTTGTTGGCCGCCTCGGAGATGACGTGGTTGTTGGTGACGATGTAGCCGCGGCCGTCGATGACGACCCCGGAGCCTTGCATGCCCTCCTGGTCGCTCTTCGACTCGATGGTGACCACGGCGTTGGCGGTGGCGGCCGCCACCTTGGCGAACCGGCCCGCCGGCAGCTCGCTGTTGCCGGGCGTCGACAGCGTGACCTTCGAGGTGGTGAACGCCTCGACCACCTCGGCCGTCTTGCGGCCGATCACACCGCCGATCAGGCCGATGACCAGCGCGATCAACAGCAGGACCGCGAGCGCCAGGTAGGACACCCTGCGCCCGAACAGCACGTCGCGGACCCCGAGCTTGCCGCCGTAGCCCGGTACCGCCTGCGGTCCGGCCGGCGCGACGGCCGGCGTCCCCAGGGCGGCGGCGGCGGCGGGGTCGCGCCAGGGGTCTTCCGCGCCCTCGGGCTCGGCGCCGTCCTGCTCGGCGGCCAGCGCGCCGGCGTCGATCGGGTGACGCTGCAGCGTGTCCGCCGTGCCGGGGGGGCGGCTGAACGCCTCCGCGAGGACGGGATCGGCCGGTGGTTCGTGCGGCGTGAACTCGGACTGCTCGCGAAACTTCGGCGGGCGCACCCGCTCGGCCACGAAGGAGCCCCGGAGCCCGGTGGGACGGCCGAACGCCTGACGCGACGCGGGGTCGACCGGTGGCCGAGAGATGGGGCGCGGCGCCAGGCGGTCCTCGCCGTTGCCGCTGTTATTGCCGTCGGAGGTCACGTTTGTTCTGGATCCTCTTCTTGAGCGCTCGAGCAGGCCGCTTACCGGGCGCGTTGCGGCGCGGCGGCATTGTGCTTACCCACCCTAGTATCCACGGGCGCGCCGGTTATCGGCGCTTACGCTGGTCGCGCGTATCACGCTCGGACGCGTCGTCGTCCGACGGGTGAAGGGGGATTTCGGAGAGCAGTCCCAGCAGGTTGGTGGGGATGCGGATCGGGTGGGAATCGCGCAACGCGGCGCGCGCCCTGCTCTGGTCCTCCACCTCAGCCGCGCATTCCGAGCACAGCGAGAGGTGGTGGGCGGCGCGCAGGTGGGCGTTCATCCGCAGCTCGCCGTCGACGAAAGCCGCGATCGCCTCGATGGACAGATGCTCGGTGGATCGGAACCGGCGCGGTGCGCCGACGGGCGCGTCGCTCTGGGAGGCGAACTGCGCGGGCAGCCAGGAGAATGCGCGGCGGAACACCTCGCCTCGATCCGCCATCACCAGTTCCTTTCTTACCGCCCTCTCACGAATGTAGCGCGAGGTCGCGCCCCATACCGTGCGTACAGCGCTTAAAGCCGTCGGGTTCTCGCGTCCAACGGTGCTATTCGGCTGTGGATGAGCCGTCAGGCGGGCGAGGGCAGCTACGCCGACTCGGCGTGCAGCCCGTGCTCGGGATGCGCGGCCAGGTAGTCGCGCAGCGCCTGGCGTCCACGGTGGATGCGGCTGCGCACGGTGCCCAGCTTGACGCCGAGGGTGGCGCCGATCTCCTCGTACGACAGGCCCTCGATGTCGCACAACACGACCGCGGCGCGAAACTCCGGCGGCAGCGAATCCAGCGCCGCCTGCAGGTCGGGCCCCAGCCGCGAATCGTGGTAGATCTGCTCGGGGTTCGGCTCGTCGGCCGGCACCCGGTCGTAGTCCTCGGGCAGCGCCTCCATGCGGATGCGAGCGCGCCGGCGAACCATGTCCAGGAACAGGTTGGTGGTGATGCGGTGCAGCCAGCCCTCGAACGTCCCGGGCTGGTAGTTCTGGACCGACCGGAAGACCCGGATGAAGGTCTCCTGGGTCAGGTCCTCGGCGTCCTGCTGGTTGCCCGACAACCGGTAGGCCAGCCGGTACACCCGGTCGGCGTGCTGGCGCACGAGCTCGTCCCACGACGGCATCGTGGCCTTGTCCCCCGTCGCGTCGAACACCGCGGTGCCCTGTAACGCGTCCGTCGTCTCCACCCACTCGTCGTCGCGGCATTCCTGCGCGTGCGACATCGTGGTCGGACTCAAAAGCGCTGTGGTGATTGGATCCTCCAGAATCGGCCTGCCATCAAAGTTCGGCAGTTCGTCGACCGCGTCAACGCGGAGTTCCCAGCCTGTATTCCCATTCCGGCGGCTTGTATTCCCGGCCCCCCGCGAACCCCGTTCCATACGCATACCGTCGCCCATCGGCGTATGCGCGACATAGGAGCAGTCTGAAGTTTAGCTGAGAAACCATATCGTTACCTGCGCTGAACAGGGCGAATTGGCGGGCGAGTGACTTGCGTCGCCCCGCAGGATCCGGGCGTGTCGGCCAGGTTCGAGTCAGGCGCGCCTGCCCGGCTGCGCGGCAATTTGGAATACGCTGCGGGGCATGGACGGCACCGACGCAGCAGCCCCCGGCCAGACGGCTCCCAGTCGAGCCGAGTCACTCTGCGCGCACGCCGAGGGATCGATCTCGGAGGACGCGCTGCTGGCGGCGGCCCGCGAGCGCGCCGAGGAGATCGGCGCCGGCGCCGTGACGCCGGCCGTCGGTGCGCTGTTGGCCCTGCTGGCCAAGCTCAGCGGCGGCAAGGCCGTCGCCGAGGTCGGCACCGGCGCCGGGGTCAGCGGGCTCTGGTTGTTGTCGGGCATGAGCGACGACGGCGTGTTGACCACGATCGACATCGAGCCCGAGTACCTGCGGCTGGCCAAGCAGTCGTTCACCGACGCCGGGATCGGACCATCGCGCACCCGGCTGATCCGTGGGCGCGCCCAGGAGGTGCTCACCCGGCTCGCCGACGAGTCCTACGACCTGGTGTTCATCGACGCCGACCCGGTCGACCAGCCCGACTACGTCGTGGAGGGGGTGCGGCTGCTGCGGCCCGGGGGCGTCATCGTGGTGCACCGGGCGGCGCTGGGCGGCCGCGCGGGCGATCCCGCGGCACGCGACGCCGAGGTGACTGCCGTGCGCGAGGCGGCCCGGCTCATCGCCGAGGACGAGCGGCTCACCCCCGCGCTGGTGCCGCTCGGCGACGGGCTGCTGGCCGCGGTGCGGGACTAACGGCGGGTCGCCGGCTCTGACCGCCGCGCCGAGCGTGCACTGGCGGCGAGTTTTTGGCTGAAATTCCGCCGTGAGTGCACGTTCGGTGGCGTTGCCCAGGACTAAATCCATCACGCCGGTTGAAGAAGCCCATGTTGTACGCCCCGCCGCCGTGGTTGGCTCGAGTTGTCGAAGCCCGAGTGCTGTTGGACATCCATTCGCGGCGCGTCACTGCCCGCCCGGGGCGATTTTGACGGATTCCTGACGGCGCGCCCCCTTGACCGGCGGCTGAACGAGCGTTTAGCGTACTGAACATGCGTTCAGCCGACCTGACCGCCGCCGCCCGGATCCGTGACGCGGCCATCGAGCAGTTCGGCGAGCGGGGGTTCGACGTGGGTCTGCGCGCGATCGCCGAGGCGGCGGGGGTGAGCGCCGCGCTGGTCATCCACCACTTCGGATCCAAGGACGGCCTGCGCAAGGCCTGCGACGATTACGTCGCCGAACAGATCCGCAGCACCAAATCGGAGGCGATGCGATCCAACGACCCCGCCACCTGGTTCGCGCAGCTCGCCGAGATCGAGGAATTCGCCCCACTGACGGCCTACCTGGTTCGCAGCATGCAGACCGGTGGCGACCTCGCGAAGATGTTGTGGCAGAGGATGATTGAGAACGTCGAAGAGTATATGGACGAAGGCGTGCGGGCCGGGACGATAAAGCCCAGCCGTGACCCGAAGGCCCGGGCCAAATATCTCGGCATCACCGGAGGCGGCAGCCTCCTGCTCTACATACAAATGCACGACACGCCAACCGATTTGCGTGCGGTCCTGCGCGACTACGCCAGCGACATGATTCTGCCCGCCCTGGAGATCTACACCGAGGGCCTGATGGTGGACCGCACCATGTACGACGCATTCCTGGCCGCCGACGATCAAGGAGGATCCCATGCCAGCTGACCACGCCGCACCCATCGAAATCCGCGGCCTGACGAAGAATTTCGGCGCGGTGCGCGCACTGGACGGCCTCGATCTGACGGTGCGCGAGGGCGAGGTGCACGGCTTCCTGGGGCCCAACGGTGCCGGGAAGTCGACGACCATCCGCATCCTGCTCGGCCTGGTGCGGGCCGACGGCGGCACCGCTCGGCTGCTGGGCGGCGACCCGTGGACCGACGCGGTGACACTGCACCGCCACATCGCCTACGTGCCGGGCGATGTGACCCTGTGGCCGTCGCTGACCGGCGGCGAGACCATCGACCTCCTGGCCCGCATGCGCGGCGGCATCGACGAGCGGCGTCGCGCCGAGCTCATCGAGCGCTTCGACCTCGACCCGCACAAGAAGGCGCGCACCTACTCGAAGGGCAACCGGCAAAAGGTGTCCCTGATCTCCGCGTTCTCGTCACACGCCCGGCTGCTGCTCCTGGACGAGCCCAGCAGCGGGCTGGACCCGGTGATGGAGAACGTGTTTCAGCAGTGCGTCGCAGAGGCGCGTGACCGCGGCACGACGGTCCTGCTGTCGAGCCACATCCTGGCCGAGACCGAAGCGCTGTGCGAACGGGTGACCATCATCCGGTCGGGAAAGACCGTCGAGAGCGGCTCGCTGGAGTCCATGCGGCATCTCAGCCGCACCTCGATCAAGGCCGAAGTCATCGGCGACCCGGGCGATCTCACCCGGATCAGGGGCGTTGAGGACGTCAGCTTCGACGGCAACACGCTGCGCGCGCAGGTCGACAGCGAAAGCCTGGGCGAACTCATCCGGGCGCTCGGCGACGCCGGCGTGCGCTCACTCGTCAGCCAGCCCCCGACCCTCGAGGAACTGTTCCTGCGCCACTACAACACCACGGACAAGGTCTCAGCATGAGCACCGCGATCCTGGATCGGCCGCGGCCCGCACATCCGGCGCCGCGGACCGCTTCGAATTTCTCCGGCACGCTTGCCATGCTGCGGCTCTACCTGCGCCGCGACCGGGTCTCGTTGCCGCTGTGGGTGCTACTGCTGTCCGTGCCCCTGGCCACCGTGTACATCGGCAGCATCGAAAAGGTCTACCCGACCCAGGCCGCCCGTGCCGGTTTCGCCGCGGCGATCATGGCCAGCCCGGCCCAGCGCGCGCTCTACGGCCAGGTCTACAACGACAGCCTTGGGGCCGTGGGCATTTGGAAGGCCGGGATGTTCCACCTGCTGATCGCGGTGGCCGTCATCCTCACCGTGATCCGGCACACCCGCGCCGACGAGGAGACCGGCCGGACCGAGCTGGTGGACTCGACCGCGATCGGTCGCTACGCCAGCCTGAGCGCGGCGCTGCTGTTGTCGTTCGGGGCGTCCGTCGCCACCGGCGCGATCGGCGCGATGGGACTGCTGACGACCGACGTCCCGGCCAGTGGATCGCTGGCGTTCGGGGCGGCGCTGGCCTGCTCCGGCCTGGTCTTCACCGCGGTCGCCGCGGTGACCGCGCAGCTGTCGCCGAGCGCCCGGTTCGCCCGGGGCGCCGCGTTCGCGGTACTGGGGGCCGCCTTCACGCTGCGCGCCATCGGCGATGCGGGCGACGGCAGGCTGTCGTGGCTCTCGCCGCTGGGCTGGTCGCTGCAGGTCCGGCCCTACGCGGGCGACCGCTGGTGGGTCCTGCTGCTGCACCTGGCGACGACGGCGGCGCTCACCCTGGTGGCCTACCGGCTGCTCGCCGGGCGCGACGTGGGCGCCGGCCTCGTCGCCGAGCGCGCCGGTCCGGGCGGGGCCGGGCCGCGGTTGGGCGGAGTCGACGGCCTGACGTGGCGGCTGGACCGCGGCGCGCTGCTGCTGTGGACCGTGGGCCTGTGCCTGTACGGCCTGCTGATGGGCAGCGTGGTGCACGGCATCGGCGACCAGCTGGGCGGTAGCACCGTCGTGCGCGACATCGTCGCGCGGATGGGCGGCACCAGCGTCCTGGAGGAGGCCTTCATCGCGGTGGCATACGCCATGATGGGCATGGTCGCCGCCGCGTTCGCCATTTCGCTCACCCTGCGCTTGCATCAGGAGGAATCCGGCCAGCGCGCCGAGACTACGCTGGCCGGCGCGGTCTCCCGAATTCATTGGCTGGCAAGCCATTTGGGCGCCGCGCTGATCGGATCCGCGGTCGCGATGCTGGCCAGCGGCGTGGCCGGCGGGGTCGTCTACGGCGTGGCCGCCGGCGACGTCGGCGGCAAGCTGGCCGTCGTGGTCGGCACCGCGGCCGTCCAATTGCCCGGCGTCTGGCTGCTCGCCGCAATCACGGTCGCGTTGTTCGGTGTGGCGCCGCGGTTCACGCCCGTCGCGTGGGGTGTGCTGGTGGGGTTCGTTGCCCTGTACCTGATCGGCGAGTTGGCCCGGCTGCCGCAGTGGGTGCTCGACCTGGAACCGTTCGCGCACACGCCGCGGGTCGGCGCCGATTTCACCGCCGTGCCGCTGGTGTGGCTGCTGGCCATCGATACCGCCCTGATCATCTTGGGGGCCATGGCTTTTCGACGTCGCGATCTGCGTTGCTAGGAGGGGTTATGAAACTTGCACTTCGATTGGCGACATCCGCGGTACTCGGATTGGCCTTCTACGGCCTGATCCTGTTCGGACCGGCCGGCACGCTGCGCTATTGGCAGGGATGGGCTTTCATCGCCGTGTTCACGCTGTCGACGATCGGCCCCACGATCTATTTGGCGCGCAACAACCCCGCGACGCTGCAGCGCCGCATGCGCGCCGGGCCGAGGGCGGAAACGCGAACGGCTCAAAAGTTCATCATCACCGCTAATTTCCTGACCATCTTCGGGATGATGGCATTCAGCGCCCTCGATCATCGAATGGGCTGGTCGACCGTTCCGGCATGGGTGTGTGTGCTCGGCCAGGTCCTCTTGGCCGCCGGCCTCGGACTGTCCATGCTGGTGGTCATCCAAAACGCTTACGCAGCGTCCACCGTCACGGTCGAGGCCGGCCAGACCGTGGCCTCGACCGGCGTCTACAAGTTCGTCAGGCACCCGATGTACGTCGGGAGCGTGATCATGATGGTCGGCATCCCGCTGGCGCTCGGCTCCTACTGGGGACTGCTCTTCGTGATCCCGGGCGTCGCGGCGCTCGTCTTGCGCATCCTCGACGAGGAGGAGCTGCTCACCCGGGACTTGCCTGGCTACCGCGAGTACGCGCAGCACGTGCGGTACCGGTTGGTGCCCAATGTCTGGTAGAGGTCCTAAGGTATTGGCGTGGCGCGAAATCCGGCACCGGCGCTCGACCGGCCATGGCGCCGCCCCGGCGCCCTGCGATACGCACTGACCCGGCTGCGCGGCATCGCCAAACCCCCCATCACCGTCACCGCCGCGCCATCGGACGTCCTCGTCGAGCCCGACGTCGCCGTTCCCACCCGCGACGGCACGGCGTTGCGGATCAACGTCTATCGACGGACGGACGAAGCCCGGCCGGTCATCCTCAGCATCCATCCGTACGGCAAGGACAATCTGCCGAGGCGGCGGCGCGGGAGGTGGACGTTCTCGATCCAATACCGGGTGTTGCGCCAGCCGCGGCCGGTGACCTTCTCGGCGCTCACCGGCTGGGAGGCGCCGGATCCGGCGTGGTGGACCGCGCGGGGCTTCACCGTGGTCAACGCCGACTCGCGCGGCTGCGGCCACTCCGACGGCACCGGAAACCTGCTGTCGCACAGGGAGGCCGAGGACAGCTACGACCTGGTGCAGTGGATCGCCGGCCAACCATGGTGCGACGGCCGCGTCGTCATGCTCGGGGTCTCCTACCTTGCCATCAGCCAGTACGCCGTCGCCGCCCTGGCACCGCCGGCCCTGCGGGCGATCTGCCCGTGGGAGGGCTTCACCGACGCCTACCGCGACCTGACCTTCCCCGGCGGCGTTCGCGAACACGGGTTCACAAGGATGTGGTCGCGCAACCTGCGTCGCGATACGCGGCAGACCTACGACCTGGAGCGGATGCAGGACGCCCACCCGCTGCGCGACGACTTCTGGCGCTCGGTGGTGCCCGACCTGTCCGCGATCACGGTGCCCATGCTGGTCTGCGGCAGCTTCTCGGACAACAACCTGCACAGCCGCGGGTCGATCCGGGCCTTCACTCACGCCGGCTCGGCCCACGCCCGCCTGTACACCCATCGGGGCGGCAAGTGGGCGACGTTCTACTCCGAAGCCGCGCGGGCCGAACAGCTCGACTTCTTCCGGGGCGTGCTCGACGGCGCGGCCGGTTCCCGCAGCGTCCGCCTCGAGGTCCGCGAGGACCGCGACACCGTCGCCGCGGTGCGCGAGGAGGCGGACTGGCCGCTACCCCGAACCCGTTGGCGCCCCTTGTATCTGGGCGGCGCCGGGACGCTGGTGCCGGAGCGGCCGGCCGAGGCCGGCAGCATCGCGTTCGAAACGCATTCCGCCGCAGCGGCTTTCAGCTGGACGGTGCCCGCCGACGTCGAGCTGACCGGCCCGATGGCCGCCCGGCTGTGGGTGGCGCTGGACGGCTGCGACGACGCCAACCTGTTCGTGGGCGTGGAGAAGTGGCGTGCCGGCCGGTTCGTCGCCTTCGAGGGGTCCTACGGCTACGGGCGCGACCGCGTGACCACCGGGTGGCAGCGGGTCGCGCTGCGGGCGCTGGACCCCGAGCTGTCCCGGCCGTGGGAGCCCGTCCCATCGTGCGCGGATCCGCGTCCGGTCGCCGCCGGCGAGGTGGTCGCGGTCGATGTCGCGCTGGGGCCGTCGGCCACGCTGTTCCGGGCCCGCGAGCAGCTGCGCCTGGTGGTCGCCGGGCGGTGGCTGTGCCCGGCCAATCCGCTGATCGGTCAGATGCCGGCGGCCTACGAGAGCTCGCCCCGCGGCCGCGTCACCCTGCACTGGGGGCCGCGCCACGACGCGCACCTGCTGGTCCCGGAGGTCCGGTAATACGCCGAGCAGACGCAAAAGCCCCCATTTAACGGCCGAAATGGGGGCTTTTGCGTCTGCTGGCGGGACTAAATCCAGACGCCCTTGCCGACGGCGACCACGCCGCCGGCGCTGATGGCGAAGCGCTCGCGGTCCTTCTCGAGATCGACGCCCACCATCTCGCCGGGCCCGACGACGACGTTCTTGTCCAGGATCGCGTGGCGCACCACCGCGCCGCGCCCGACCCGCGCGCCCGGCATGATCACGCTGCCCTCCACGATCGCGCCGTCGTCGACCACGACGTTGGACGACAGCACCGAGTTGCGCACCGAGGCCGCCGAGATGATGCTGCCGGCACCCACGACGGACTCCTGCGCCGAGCCGCCGTTGACGAACTTGGCCGGCGCCAGGTTCTCGGACTCGCCGCGGATCGGCCAGCGCTTGTTGTAGAGGTTGAACACCGGGTGCACCGAGACCAGGTCCATGTGCGCGTCGTAGAACGCGTCCAGCGTTCCGACGTCGCGCCAGTAGCCCCGGTCGCGGTCGGTGGCGCCGGGCACCTCGTTGTCGGAGAAGTCGTACACCGCCGCCATCCCGTCCTCCACCAGCCGCGGGATGATGTCGCCGCCCATGTCGTGATCGGAGTGGTCGTCGTCGGCGTCGGCGCGGATCGCGTCGATGAGCACCTTGGTGGTGAAGATGTAGTTGCCCATCGACGCGAACGTCGACGCGGGGTCGTCGGGGGTGCCCGGCGGATCCAGCGGCTTCTCCACGAACGCGCGGATGCGGCCGGAGTCGTCGGCGTCGATGCAGCCGAAGGCCGAAGCCTCGCTGCGGGGGACCTTGATGCCGGCCACGGTCGCGCCGGCGCCGCTTTCGATGTGGAACTGGACCATCTGCTCGGGATCCATCCGGTAGACGTGGTCGGCGCCGAAAACGACTATGTAGTCCGGATCTTCGTCGTAGATCAGGTTGAGCGACTGATAGATCGCGTCGGCCGAGCCGGTGTACCAGCGCGGGCCGAGGCGCTGCTGCGCGGGAACCGGCGTGATGTACTCGCCGGCCAGGCCGGACAACCGCCAGTTCTGCGAAATGTGGCGGTCGAGTGAATGCGACTTGTATTGGGTGAGAACGCAGATCCGCAGATAGCGGGCGTTGACCAGGTTGGAGAGCACGAAGTCGATCAGCCGGTAGGCGCCACCGAAGGGAACCGCGGGTTTCGCCCGGTCCGCGGTCAGCGGATACAACCGCTTGCCCTCACCGCCGGCCAGGACAATGCCCAGCACGTGTGGCGCTTCCCTCATGGCTCCCAAACTATCGGCCGCCGCCAGCCGCTGCCAGGGGGAATCCCGGTGGACGCCGTTCTGACGGACTGCCTGTCAAGGTATTTGGCGTCGTTCTCGCCACGTTTCACAACCCGATACCGCCCATTATTGCGCAGGCCCGCTCGACAGCCGCGCCGAAAACCGGATTCGGCAAATTTTCTCGCCGCCCGACTCGCGGGCCGCGGCGTCGCCGAACTACCGTGCGGAGTATGCGGGTGGCGATGATGACGCGGGAGTACCCACCAGATGTCTACGGGGGGGCCGGGGTACACGTCACCGAACTCGTCGCGCAACTGCGGCGGCTCTGCGCGGTCGACGTGCACTGCATCGGCGCGCCGCGCCCCGACGCCTTCGCGCAGCAACCCGACCCGCGCATCCACGGCGCCAACCCCGCGCTGTCCACCCTGTCCGCTGACCTGATGATGACCAACGCCGCGTCGGCGGCCACCGTCGTGCATTCGCACACCTGGTACGCCAACCTCGCCGGGCACCTGAGCGCGCTGCTCTACGACATTCCGCACGTCATGACCGCGCATTCGCTCGAGCCGCTGCGCCCGTGGAAGGCCGAACAGCTCGGCGGCGGCTACCAGATTTCGACGTGGGTGGAACGGACCGCGGTGCTGGCCGCCGACGCCGTCATCGCGGTCAGCGCGGCGATGCGCGAAGACATCCTGCGGGTCTACCAAACGCTGGACCCGAGCCTGGTGCACGTCATCCGCAACGGTGTCGACACCAACGTCTGGTATCCCGCCGGGCCGATGCAGACCGGATCGGTGCTCGCCGAGCTCGGCGTCGACCCCGGCCGGCCGACCGTGGCCTTCGTCGGGCGGATCACCCGGCAGAAGGGCGTCGCGCACCTGGTGGCCGCCGCGCACCGGTTCGCCCCCGGGGTTCAGGTGGTGCTGTGCGCCGGGGCCCCCGACACCCCGGAACTGGCCGAGGAGATTCGCGCCGCGGTGGGCGAGCTGGCCCGCGACCGCGACGGGGTGTTCTGGATCAGGGAGATGCTGCCCATCGGGGAGCTACGCGAAATACTCTCGGCGGCAACGGTGTTCGTATGCCCGTCGGTGTACGAGCCGTTGGGGATCGTCAATCTCGAGGCGATGGCGTGCGCGACGGCGGTGGTGGCTTCCGACGTCGGCGGGATACCGGAGGTGGTCAGGGATGGGATCACCGGGTCGCTGGTCCACTACGACCCCGACGATCCGGCGGGCTACCGGGCGGGGCTGGCCGCAGCGGTCAACGAGCTGGTCGCCGACCCGGACAAGGCCAAACGCTATGGCGAGGCGGGACGCCAGCGCTGCATCGAGGACTTCTCCTGGGCCCACGTGGCCGAGCAGACGCTGGAGATCTACCGGAAGGTCTCTGCGTAAGCCGTTTAGCTGGTGACGCCCTTGAGTTCGTCACCGAGGGCCGCGGCCTCGTCGGGCGTCAGCTCAACGACCAGCCGACCGCCGCCCTCAAGCGGTACTCGCATAACGATGCCGCGCCCCTCCTTGGTTGCCTCCAAAGGACCGTCTCCGGTACGGGGCTTCATCGCCGCCATCGAGTGCTCCCTTCAGCTTCGAGCTGGCCCGGCGTGGCGGACCTGGTCGGCGCCGAGCATGCCCCGCCAGTGGATTTCCAGCCATACCCGACTTTGAAATGCATCGCCTGCCAAATCACCCCTCCATTGTTCCCTATCGGGGGCGACAGTTATACAAAGACCCGCTTCTGACGCGTCATCGGGCCCCTAACCGGGGTTTGCCGGCACCCAGCAACCGCGAATGTGGTCGTCGACCATGCCGGTCGCCTGCATCAGCGCGTAGGCGGTGGTCGGCCCGACGAAACGGAACCCGCGCCGTTTGAGCTCGGCCGCCATCGCCTTCGATTCGGGGCTGGCCGAGGGGATTTCGGACCCGTCGGCGGGACGCGGCCGCGGTGACGGCGCGAACGACCACAACAGCTTGGACAGGTCCTCGGCGGATCCCAGCTCGGCGGCGGCGCGCGCGTTGGCGATCGTCGCGTCGATCTTGGCCCGGTTGCGGACGATCCCCTCGTCGGCCATCAGCCGCTGCACGTCGGCGTCGGTGTAGCCCGCGACCGTCTCGATGTCGAACCCGGCGAAGGCGCGCCGGAAGTTCTCCCGCTTGCGCAGGATGATCAGCCACGACAGGCCGCTCTGGAACGCCTCGAGGCTCATCCGCTCGAACAGCGCCACCCCGTCGTGCAGCGGGCGGCCCCATTCCCGGTCGTGGTAGTCGCGGTACATCCCGAAGTCCGGCCCGGGCCGAATGGCCGCCCAGCCGCACCGCACCAGCCCGTCGTCGTCGCTCACACTGAGTCCTGACGATCCTCGCGCTCGTCGGGTTCCACCGAATCGGGCTCGCCCTCGCTCTCGGGGGCCGCGGAAGCCGAGGCGTGCACCGCCGCCAGCTCGCCGCGCAGCGCCTCGAGCTCGCGGGCGAGCCGGTCCAGCACCCAGTCCACCTCGCTGGTCTTGTATCCACGCAGCACCTGGGTGAACTTGACGGCGTCGACGTCGGCGCCGGTGACCCCGTAAGCCGGCAGCACGGTCGCCGTCGTCCCCCGCGGCAGGGGCGGCAGCTGCTCGCCACGGCCGAACAGCAGGCTCGCCGCGCCGAACAGCACGATCGCCACCAGGACGAGTACCACCAGGTACAGCAACACCAACGCCACGCGTTCGATATTGCCCTATGCCGCCGACATCCCGGCGCGCGTGGGCCCTAGCGGGGCCTGACCCGATTGATCGGCGGCCGATCCTCCAGCGACACCGGCGAGGTGCGCGCGGTGTAGCCGAACCCCTGGGCGCCGTCGGCGAAGAACTGGGTCAACCCGACCCCGGAGTCGGGGATCCCGCAGCGCGAGAGCAGGGTCGCGATGACCTGGCGGCTCATCGCGCCCAGCTCGGCCAACGGCCGGTTGCGATGCGCCCGCACCCCGAGGTTCACCTGCGCGATCGCGTCGAGGCCCAGCCGGTCGAAGGTGTCCACCAGCACGCCGATCTCCACCCCGTAGCCGGGGGCGAACGGCAGCGACGTCAGCAGTTCCCGGCTGGCCGCGTACTCGCCGCCGAGCGGCTGCAGGATGCGGCCCAGTTCCGGGCGCAGCGCCGCGAGCAAGGGCCGGGCCACCAGCTCGGTGACCCGACCGCCGCCCGCCTCGGCGCCGTGCAGCGGCCGCCGGTAGAAGCTCTTCACCAGGTGAATCCCGTCACCGGTCAGCAGCGGGGCCACCAGCCACGGCACGAACATCGGGTGCGGGTTGATCAGGTCGGAGTCGACGAACACCACGATGTCGCCGCTGGTGGCCGCCAGCGAACGCCACAGCACCTCGCCCTTGCCCGGCCGGACGGGCACCTCGGGCAGCGCCTGTTCCCGGCTGACGACGCGCGCGCCGGCGGCAATCGCGCGGATCTCGGTGTCGTCGGTGGAGCCGGAGTCCAGCACGATCAGCTCGTCGACCAGGCCGTCCACCAGCGGCGAGATGCTTTCGATCACCGAGGAGACGGTGGCTTCCTCGTTGAGGGCGGGCAACACCACCGAGACGGTCCGCCCGGCCTTCGCCTCTTCAAGTTCGCCGACGGTCCAGCCGGGCCGGTTCCAATTGCGGTCGGCCAGCAGAACGTCCCCGGGGCGCGCGGCGAGCACGCCCTCGCTGGCGAGGTCTACCACGTCCGTCATGCGAGCCCCCGTACCGTGCGTGCCGGCGCGCGAGTCCCCTGGATCGAGGACACCATCTCGAGCACCCGCCGGGTGGCCGCGACCTGGTGCACCCGAAACATCCGGACCCCGGCCGCCGCCGCCAGCGCGGTGGCTGCCAGCGTCCCCTCGAGCCGTTCGGTCAGTTCCACACCCAAAGTCTCCCCGACGAAGTCCTTGTTGCTCAAAGCGAGCAGGACGGGCCATCCGGTGTTAACAAGTTCGCCCGCGTGTCGCAACAAAAGCAGCCCGTGGAAGGTGTTCTTGCCGAAATCATGGGCCGGATCGATCAGCACCCGGTCGCGGGCCACCCCGGCCGCCACCGCCCGGTCCGCGGCCGCGGTGACCCGGCCGATGACGTCGTCCACCACCCCCCGCGTGGTGGTGCCGAAGCTCACCCGGAACGGCCGGGTGCGCGGCAGCGCCCCGCCGGTGTGCGAACACACCAGCCCCGCCCCGAACTCGGCGGCCACCTCCGGCAGCGCGGGGTCGATGCCGCCCCAGGTGTCGTTGATCAGGTCCGCGCCGGCGGCGCAGGCCACCCGCGCCACCCCCGCGCGCCAGGTGTCGACGCTGATCAGCTGGTCGGGATAGGCGCCGCGCAGCCATTCGATGAACGGCAGCAGCCGGGCGATCTCGGTTTGCTCGTCGACCGTCTCGCCGGGCCCGGCCTTGACCCCGCCGACGTCGATGACGTCGGCGCCCTCGGCGATGGCTTTGTGGGCGGCCTCGCGGGCGGCCTCGTCGCCGAAGGTCGCGCCCCGGTCGTAGAACGAATCCGGGGTGCGGTTGACGATCGCCATGATCAGTGGGCGATCCCCGGCGACGGGCCGCCCGCAGAGAGTCGAGTGGCCGGCTGACGCCGGCGGTGTCGATTGGCCGGCTGACGCCGGCGGTGTCGAACGCACCCGTACATGGTGCCTGGTCACCGCGCCGGGCGCGGCCCCGGGACCGGGTGCGACCGCGGCCGCCGTATTTGCGCCCACGCTTCACACGCGGCGGCCGGGGCGACGGCTCAGCCGTTGACCGTGAACTCACGGCTTTGGGAGTGAACACAGGGTGGGAATCCCGGCCGGATTCGCGCCCACGCTTCACACTCAACGCCCACGCTTCACACGCGGCGGCCGGGCCGACGGCTCAGCCGTTGACCGTGAACTCACGGCTTTGGGAGTGAACACAGGGTGGGAATCCCGGCCGGATTCGCGCCCACGCTTCACACGCAACGCCCAGGCCGTCGCGGCCGTGCGGCGACTCAGCCCTTGGGCCGCTTACCCTCGGCCACTTCCTCGGGGTACTCGTCGTAGTACGGCACATAGCCCTCGTCGCGGCCGGCCAGCACATACAGCAGGTCCTCGACGCCGGGGCCGTAGCCCTGGTCGCGCAGTTCCACCTTGCGGCTCTTGAACGTCGACGTGTGCTCTAGCGTCTTGACCACCCGCACGAACAACGGCAGCGCGTACGGCGGCAGCTGGTCATATACGGCCCGGGCCAGGGACTGGCCGTCGAACTCGGCGCCCTCGCGGAGCTGGACCGCGGCCATCCCGGCGCGGCCGCCGGTGCGCGGGATCTCCACGCCGAACACCGTGCATTCCTCGACCGACGCATCCGACGCCAGCGCCGCCTCGACCTGCGTGGTCGCGACGTTCTCGCCCTTCCACCGGAAGGTGTCGCCGAGCCGGTCGACGAACGCGGCGTGGCCCATGCCCTGTGGGCTCATCACGTCGCCCGAGTTGAACCACACGTCGCCCTCACGAAAGGCGTTGCGCACCAACTTCTTTTCGCTCGATTCCTTGTCGGTGTAGCCGTCGAACGGCTGCAGCCGGTTCACCGGGCTGAGCAGGAGCCCCGGCTGGCCGGGGGGCACCCGGCGCACCCGGCCGCTGTCGTCGCGCAGCGGCTCGCCGGTGTCGGGGTCGTACTCCACGTAGGCCAGCGGCATGGGGAACACGCCGGTGCTGCGCGGCACGTTGAAGACGTTGATGAACGCGGTGTTGCCCTCGCTCGAGGCGTAGAACTCGCAGACCCGCGCGATGTCGAACCGCTGGGTGAACTCGTCCCAGATCTCCGGGCGCAGCCCGTTGCCGGCGATCACCCGCACCTTGTGCGCGCGGTCGGTCGGCTTGGCCGGCTGGTTGAGCAGGTACCGGCAGATCTCGCCGATGTAGATGAACGCCGTGGCCTCGCTGGCGATCACCTCGTCCCAGAACTTCGACGCCGAGAACGACTTGCCCAGCGCCAGCGTCGCCCCCGAGTTGATCACCGACGACAGCGCGACCGTCAGCGCGTTGTTGTGGTACAGCGGCAGGCAGCTGTACAGCGTGTCGGAGCTCTTCAGCCGCAACCCGATGCCGCCGAACGCGGCCAGCGCCTTGAGCCACCGCAGGTGCGTCATCACGCTGGCCTTGGGGAAGCCTGTGGTGCCCGAGGTGAAGATGTAGAACGCGGTGTCCCGGGCCTGCACGGCCGACGCCGACGCCGGGTTGGTGGCCGGGGCGCTCACCGCGAACCGCTCCAGGTCCTCGACCGTGAGCGTCTCGGTCGCGCCCGCGCCGCCGCACTCGGCCACCGCGCTGACCAGGTCGGTCTCGGCGATCAGCACCTTGGCGTCCAGCAGCCCCAGGCTGTGCGCCAGCACCTCGCCGCGCTGGTGGTAGTTGATCATGCCGGCGACGGCGCCGCACTTGACCGCCGCAAGCATGGCCAGCACGGCCTGGGGCGAGTTGCGCAGCATGATCGCGACGACGTCGCCGCTGCCGACGCCGCGCGCGGCCAGCACCGCGGCGTACCGGTTGGCGGCCGCGTTGGCGTCGCGGTAGGTCAGCTGCTGATCGCCGAACCGCAGGAAGACCCGGTCGCCGTAGCGGGCGGCGCGGTCGGCGAACACCGTGCCGATCGATTTGCGGGAGCCCGGCTGGGCGAGCAGCCCGGTCAGCGCCCCGCGCATGATCACCGGGATGTCGGCCAGCACCCCCGGCACCCGCGATGCGACGTCGGTCAGCCTGACCGCTGTGCGCGCTCCCCCGTCGTGGTCGGACACGTCATCCTCGATTCCCCTGGGCGCCTGTCCGCAAACTCAGGCGGGTGCGCACGCCTCCACTGCGGCACCCACCTTATCGACCAGCACCAACCGGTCCATCGCGGCTTGCGCGATGTAGCCGCTGTCGACCAATCCGCACAGCCACAGCCACAGGCCCTCGTAGTGCCCGAAGGGGTCGAGCAGCACGATGGGCTTGCCGTGCACCCCGAGATAACCCGTGGTCCAGGCGTCGAACAGCTCGTCGAGGGTGCCGACGCCGCCGGGCAGCACGACGAACGCGTCCGCGCGCTGCTCCATGACGTGCTTGCGCTCGTGCATGGTGTCGGTGACGACCAGCTCGTCGGCCCGCGCGTCGGCGACCTCGCGGCGCATCAGGTTCTGCGGGATGACGCCGACGGTCCGCCCGCCCCGGGCCCGCGCCGCGCCGGCCACCGCGCCCATCGCCGAGACCCGGCCGCCGCCCCACACCAGGGTCCAGCCGCGCTCGGCGATCGCCTCGCCGAGTTCCGTAGCGAGCGCAAGCAATTCGGGGTGCTCGGGGCCCGACGCGCAATACACGCACACCGCCCAGGCGGCTGACGGATCGCGTTCGGAGGGCATAGAACGAAAGGTAGACCACACCCGATGCGGCTCGCACACCACGCGCAATAAAATCCGGCGGGTGCCGATTCGATGGAACGTCCCCCAGCATGAGGAGGCGTTGCAGCGGCTGAACGACGCGCTGGCGGCCGGCCGGGGCGCCGTCGTGCTCGGCCCCGACGGGTGCGGCAAATCGACCCTGGCCCGGTTGGCCGCCGAGGCCTACGCGGGCGCCCACCCGGGCACGCTGACCCGCTGGGTCACCGGCACCCCGACCGAGCGGCCCGTCCCCTTCGGGGCGTTCGGCCACCTGGTCGCCATCTCCGAGATCGGCAAGCCCGCGGCGCTGTTGCGCGCGGCGCGGGAATCGCTGGGCGGCTACGGGGAAAGCAAGCTGCTGCTCGTCGTCGACGACGCCCACGAGCTCGACGTCCTGTCGGCCACGCTGGTGTACCAGCTGGCGCTGGCCGGCACGGCCCGGATGATCGTCACCGCCCGCGCCGAGGTGGCGCCCGAGGCCGTCGCGGCGCTGTGGACCGACGGCCTGCTGGACCGGATCGACATCGAGGCACCCGGCGGAGTGACCACCCCCGCCGAGGTCGACGCCTTCCTCGCCGAGTTACCGGCCGCGGCGCGGGTCGTGCTGGACTATCTCGCCATCGAGGAACCGCTGTCGCTCGCCGACCTCACGGCCCTCGCCGGCCCGGGCGCGGCCAGCGAGGCCGTGGACCTCGGCGCGGCGGAGACCCGGGACCGCGGCGGGCGTTCCGACGACCCCGTCGTGTACACGGCGCACCCGCTGTTCGCCGAGCGCGCGCTCGCCGCGCTGGGCGCCGACGACGCACGCCGGCGGCGCACCGAGATCGTCGAGGTGCTGTCGCGGCACCCGTCGGAGCACCTCAGCGACCGGCTGCGATTGGCGAACCTGGCGCTCGACAGCGACACCCCCCAGCGGGCCGCCGACGTCGCCGCCGCCGCGCAGCAGGCGCTGCGGCTGGGCGACCTCGCGCTCGGCGAACGGCTGGCCCGCTCGGCGCTGGAGCGGTCGGGGGGCCTGGCGGCGCGGCTGGCCCTGGCCCACGCGCTGGCCTGGCAGGGCCGCGGCCGCGAGGCGGACGCGGTGCTGGCCGCCGTCGACGCGGGCGCGCTGGCCGAGCCGGCGCTGATGGACTGGGCCCTGCTGCGGGCCGCCAACCAGTTCTGGATGCTCAGCGAACCCGAACGGGCCACCGCGTTCCTGCGGACCATCCGCGGCCGGGTGTCCGACCCGGGCCCGCGGACCACGCTCGACGCGCTGGGCGCCACCTTCGCGATGAACGCGGGCAACGTCGGCTACGCGGTCAAGGTCGCCGGCGAGGTGCTGGGGTCGCCGTCGGCCGACGACCAGGCGGTGGCCTGGGCCGCCAGCGCGTCCGCACTCTGCGCCGCGCGGCAGGGCCGGTTCGGCGACGTCGAATCGCTGGCGCAGCGCGCCCTGGCCGCCGAGCACCCCGGGCTGCTGCGCTTCACGATCGGGCTCGGCCAGACGACCGCGCTGTTGATGGCGGGCGAGCTCGCCCCGGCGCGCGAATTGGCGCAGCAGTTCACCGACTTCGCCGAATTGCAGCAGCCGGGCCGCGCGATCGGCGAGGTGTTGCTGGCGCATGTGCTGATCGCCGACGGCGACTTCGCCCGCGCCGTGGCGCTGCTCGGCCCGGCGGCCGCCATCCTGCAACGCACCGGCTACTCGTGGGGGCCGCTGTCGCTGACGCTGTTGGCCATCGCGCTGGCCCAGCAGGGCGACACCGCCGCGACCGCGAAAGCCTTGAGCCGGGCCGAATCCCGGCACGGCACCAAGTCCGCACTGTTCGCCCCGGAGCTCGGCGTGGCGCGGGCGTGGCGGCTGGTCACCATGCGCGACGCCCGGGGCGCCGTCGCCGCCGCCCGCGAGGCCGCGCGGATGGCCGAACGCGGCGGCCAATCGGCGGTGGCGCTGCGCGCCTGGCACGAGGCCGTCCGCCTCGGGGACACCCGCGCGGGGGATCCGCTCGCCCGGCTGTGCGGCGAGATCGACTGTGCGGCAGGGCGGCTCGCCCTCGCCCACGCGCGTGCCCTGGCGGCCGGCGACGGCGCGGCGCTACGGGCGGTGTCCGACGAGCTGGCGGCGGTCGGGATGCGTGCGGCGGCGGCCGATGCCGCCGCGCAGGCGGGCCGCCTCGGCGCCTAGCACCGCAAACGGGCGCGCCGCATTGTGCGCCAACCGTGACACCGCCGTGTCAACGCGGTGACCATGACGCCTCACTCTTTCCGAAAGTGATTTCGCTCGGCGGTGGGAGGCTGATGCGTATCCGCCCTTCGCGTGCGGCCAGACTGCTCGCGGCCGGTTTGCTGATCGCCGCGCTGACGACTGACGCGGCCTCGGTCGTCGGCCCACCGGCCGCCCGGGCGGCGGCCACCGCGCCGACGCTGCCGCTCGGCCACGCCGGCCGCTGGATGACCGACGCGGACGGGCGCGTCGTCATCCTGCACGGGCTCAACCAGGTGTACAAGGTGCCGCCGTACGAGCCGTCGGCCGACGGGTTCGGCGATGACGACGCGGCCTTCCTGCAGGCCAATGGATTCAACGCGATGCGGCTGGGTGTCATCTGGGCGGCCGTCGAGCCGCAGCCGCTCAGCTACGACGACAACTACCTCGCCTCGATCGCGCAGACCGTGGCGACGCTGGCGTCGCACGGCATCGTCAGCCTGCTCGACTTCCATCAGGATCTGTACAACGAGGCGTTCCAGGGCGAGGGCGCGCCGGGCTGGGCGGTCGCGCAGGCAGGCCTGCCCAACCCGCAGCTCGGCTTCCCCGGCAACTACTTCCTCAACCCCGCCGAGGAGTACGCGTGGAGCGCGTTCTGGCGGAACGCCCCGGCGCCGGACGGGATCGGGCTGCAGGACCACTACGCGCGCGCCTGGGCGCACGTCGCGTCCTTCTTCCGGGGCAACCCCGGCGTGTTCGGCTACGAGGTGCTGAACGAGCCGTGGCCCGGCTTCATCTGGGAGGGCTGCTTCAACTTCGTGCTGGGCTGCCCGGTGCAGGACCACAAGCTGACCGTGTTCTACCGGAAGGTCGTGCCGGTGATCCGCGCGGCCGACCCCACCACGCTGGTGTTCTTCGAGCCGAACACGCTGTCCGACGAGGGCGTCCACACCGACCTCGGCGGGGTGGTCGACCCGAGCACCGGGTTCTCGTTCCACGACTACTGCGCCATCGAGTCGGCGTTGCACAAGAACATCACCTGCCGCTTCCAGGACGGCCTGACGATCACCAACGCCAACCTCTACGCGGACTTCCATCACATCCCGCCGCTGCTGACGGAGTTCGGCGCCACCAACGACCTGAACAACCTCGCCGAGGTGATGCGCCACACCGATCACCAGCGGATGGGCTGGCTGGAGTGGGCCTACACCGGCAACGACAAGACGAGTTCCTCGCCGACCGACCAGGCGCTGGTGTTCAACCCCGCGCTGCCGCCGACCGGCGCCAACGTCAACACCGCGAAGCTCGCCGTGCTCGCCTCCCCCTACCCGCAGGTGGTGGCGGGGACGCCGCGGGAGTGGTCGTTCCGGTCGGGCGTTTTCCGGCTGTGCTACACGACCGAGCGGGCCGACCGCGGGGGCAGTTTCGCGCCCGGCGCCCAGACGTTCATCTCGGTGCCGCCCGTCGAGTATCCGAACGGCTATCAGGTGAATGTCACAGGCGGACAGGTGGTTTCGCCGCCCAACGCCCCCGTGCTGGCCGTCGTGGCCAATCCGGGGGCCGCGGCCGTCGACGTGGTCGTGGCGCCGTCGTGATGCTCAAATGGCGACTACGCGAACAAGGTTTTCCAGTCCCGCGAAGGCATCGCCATTGCGGGTGTAGAGGTCGAGGCGACGCGCGTGTGCGGTGGCCGCGATGAGCAAGTCGGCGAATCGGCTCCGGGGCTTTCGTCCCTCTCGGACCACCGCGGCAACGACGAGCCCGTAGCTGCGCGCGGCGGTCGCGTCGAACGGGATTGGCTCCAGTACGGATTCGACTTCCTGCAACCGCGCCTGACGCTTCGCCGCCTCCACCGCGTTCGCGGCCAGATGCGGACCGGATGCCAATTCGGCTGCGGTGATTGCAGATATCGCGATCTCGTCGGGAAGCGCGGCCACCACGGCCGGGTCATGCCAGTCGATCACCACGGAGGTGTCGACCAGACCCGAGGACACTCAGAGACCCTGGTCGATCAAACGGTCCAGATCGGCGCGAAACCGGCGATGGTCGATCCGCACGGCGGACGCCGCCAGCGCCGCGACTTCGTCGCGCGAGATGAAAGAGCGACGGCCGGCTCTGATGGGACGGAGCTCGGCTACCGGCTCGCCGTTTCGCGTTACGACGAAGGTCTCACCGGCCGTCACCGCTTCGATCACCTTGGCGTTGTCGTTTCGCAGCTCACGCTGGGCGATTGTCCGAACCATCCCCGTTAGTGTAGCGCTTTGTGCTACAGCGCGCTACGCACTGAGATAGCGCCGCAGCATCTCCACCGCGGCGGTGATGTTGGCGACCGGCACCCGCTCGTCGCGCGCGTGCGCCACGTTGGGGTCGCCCGGACCGAAGTTCACCGCCGGGATGCCCCGCGCGGCGAACCGCGCCACGTCGGTCCAGCCGTACTTCGCCCTGACGCGCCCACCGGCGGCCTCGACGAGCGCCTTGGCCGCGGGTTGCG
Source organism: Mycobacterium sp. E2699 (assembly GCF_001666745.1). NCBI lineage: Bacteria > Bacillati > Actinomycetota > Actinomycetes > Mycobacteriales > Mycobacteriaceae > Mycobacterium > Mycobacterium sp. E2699. The sequence goes on from NZ_LZJH01000091.1 coordinate 24,686, forward strand.
ACAGGCCGGGCAGCGCGCCCGCCGCGGCATCGGTCTGCTCGATGCGCACGTCGAGCCCGTCGAACACGTCGCGCACGTGCTGCAGCGCCGCATCCACCGAGCGGTCGGGGGCGAAGCGGAAGTTGACCGTCAGCGAGGCCGCGTCGGGAATCACGTTGCCGGCCACGCCGCCGTCGATGCGCACCGCCGACAGGCCCTCGCGGTACTCGCAGCCGTCGATGTCGACCCGGCGCGGGCTGTACGAGGCGAGCCGGTCCAGCACCGCGCCGAGCTTGTGAATGGCGTTGTCGCCCAACCAGGCTCGCGCCGAATGGGCGCGCGTGCCAGCGGCGCTGATCACCACGCGCAGGGTGCCCTGACAGCCGGCCTCGATATAGCCGCCGGTGGGCTCGCCCAGGATGGCGACGTCGGCGGCCAGCCAGTCCGGCAGCTCGCGCTCGATGCGGCCCAAACCGTTTGCGGCCGCGTCGATTTCCTCGCAGTCGTAGAAGACCAGCGTCAGGTCGTGCACCGGGTCGGCCACGGTGGCGGCCAGGTGCAGGAAGACCGCGTCACCGGATTTCATGTCGGCGGTGCCGCAGCCGTACAGGTCGGCACCGTCCAAACGGCTGGGCAGGTTGTCGGCCACCGGGACGGTGTCGAGGTGGCCGGCCAGCAGCACCCGCGACGGTCGGCCCCACGAAGTGCGGGCGAGCACGGCGTTGCCGTTGCGGACGATCTCGAAACCCGGCGCCTGGGCGCGCAGCGCGGCCTCCACCTCGTCGGCCAGGCGCGCCTCGTCGCGCGATTCGCTGGGGATGTCGACCAGCGCAGCGGTCAGCTCGATCGGGTCACCGCGCAAGTCCAGCACGCCCCCATTCTGCCCACCAGACGCAAAAGCCCCCTTTTCATCGGCGTGTCGGGGGCTTTTGTGTCTGCTCGCCCCAGGCAAGTAGCGTGTCCGCCGTGACTGGAGCTGCGGGTATCGGGCTGGCGACGCTGGCGTTCGACGGGTCAATTCTGGACACCTGGTTCCCGGCCCCGGAGCTGACGGAATCGGGCATCGGCGGGACGTCGCGGCTGGCGCTGTCCGACATCCCCCCTGAGTTGGCCGCGCTGCTCGGCCGCGACGACGACCGCGGCACCGAGACCGTCGCGGTGCGCACGGTCATCGGCTCGCTCGACGACGTGGCCGCCGACGCCTACGACGCCTACCTGCGGTTGCATCTGTTGTCGCACCGGCTGGTGGCGCCGCACGGGCTGAACGCCGGCGGCCTGTTCGGGGTATTGACCAACGTCGTGTGGACCAATCGCGGGCCCTGCGCGATCGAGGGCTTCGAGGCGGTCCGGGCGCGGCTGCGCCGGCACGGCACGGTGACCGTCTACGGCATCGACAAGTTCCCGCGGATGGTCGACTACGTCCTGCCGACCGGGGTGCGCATCGCCGACGCCGACCGGGTGCGGCTGGGCGCGCACCTGGCGCCGGGCACGACGGTCATGCACGAGGGCTTCGTCAACTACAACGCCGGCACCCTGGGGGCGTCGATGGTAGAGGGGCGCATCTCGGCCGGCGTCGTGGTGGGCGACGGGTCGGACATCGGCGGCGGGGCGTCCATCATGGGCACGCTCTCCGGCGGCGGCACCGAAGTCATCTCGATCGGCAAGCGGTGCCTGCTCGGCGCCAACGCGGGCCTGGGCATCTCCCTGGGCGACGACTGCATCGTCGAGGCCGGCCTCTACGTCACCGCGGGCACCAAGGTCACCACGCCCGACGGCGCGGCGGTCAAGGCCCGCGAGCTTTCCGGGGCGAACAACCTGCTGTTCCGGCGCAACTCGGTCACCGGCGCGGTCGAGGTGGTGGCCCGCGACGGTCAGGGCATCGCGCTGAACGAGGACCTGCACGCCAACTGAGTCACCGGTCTTCGCTTCCGGCCCCCATCGTCGTCCCGATGGTTTCCGGCAACAGATACGTGCACAACAGGCCGGCCGCCAGCAGGGCGGCCAGCATCAGGCCGATCGCCCAGCTGCCGTAGGTCGCCAGCAGTGAGCCGGCGAGCAGCGGCGGCAGGGCCCCGCCGATGACGCCGGCGAGGTTGAGGGCCAGCGCCGATCCGCTGTAGCGGTACCGCGTGGCGAACAGCTCCGGAATGAAGGCCGCGGTGGGTCCGGAGCCGATCGCACCACCGACGGCCATGCCGACGACGGCGACCACGTACAGCGCCGGGTTGCGGGTGTCCAGCAACGGCATCACCACGAACGCCCACGGCAAGAGGATCGACCAGCCCAGCAGCATCAGGCGGCGGCGCCCGACCCGGTCGGACAGGGTGGCCGAGGCCGCGACCGTGGCGATGCTGATCAGCCCGGTCAACGCGCCCACCGACCAGATGAAGCCACGCGTATACCCGAGGTGGGAATTGGCGTAGATGAGGAGGTAGGTGTGGCCGAGGTAGCCGAACCCGAATCCGCCCAGCAGGCTGCCGCCGGCCAGCAGGATCTCGCGGCGCTGCACGCGCCACAGCTCCCCGAGCGGCGCCTTGGGGACCAGGTTGCGGGCCTTCTCCTCGGCGAACACCGGGGTTTCGTCGATGTTGAGCCGCACGTAGAGGGCGATGCCGATCAGCGCCGCGCTGAACAGGAACGGCAGCCGCCATCCCCACTGCATGAACGCGGCGCTCTTTTCGCCGATGCTGAAGTTCACGCCCAGAAAGGTCACGCTGGCCAGCACGGACGCGGTGCCGGCGCCGAGCAGGGTGAACATGCCGTAGCGGCCCCGCTTGCCGGGGGGCGCGTACTCGGCGCTCAGCAGCGCCGACCCGGCCCATTCGCCGCCGACGGCGAACCCCTGCATGAGCCGCAGCAGGATCAGGATCACGGGGGCGAAGGCGCCGATGGCGGCCGTGCTGGGCACCAGCCCGACGCTGACGGTCGACACGGCCATGATCAGCAGCGTGGCGATCAGTGTCTTCTTGCGCCCCAGCCGGTCGCCGAAGTACCCGAAGACGGCCGCGCCGAGCGGCCGGGACAGGAACGCCGTCGCGAACGTCGCCATCGCGGCGACGATGCCCAGCGTCGAACCGAGTCGGGGGAAGAACACCGTCGGGAACACCAGCGCCGCCGCCGTGCCGTAGATGAGGAAGTCGTAATACTCGATCGCCGAGCCGACGAGGCAGGCGGCCGCAATCCGCCGCATGGGCGTCGGGGCGGTTCGCGCCGCGACTGTCGGCAGTTCCGTCACGCCTACGACGGTAGGTGAAGGTTCACGGTCGCGCTCGACGGAAAAGCTGGCAAAACGCTGCGTGTCGCCTAAGGGCCATTCACCGCGAGCGTGCGTGTTTGTACATAGACACGCCGTTGAGGCCGTACATCTGCGCACGCTCGCGCCCGGGTTCGGCCCGACTCAGCCCTCGGCGAGCAGCTGCTTCTTGAGCACCTTGCCCATGGCGTTGCGGGGCAGCGCCTCCACCAGGCGCACCTCGCGCGGGCGCTTGTGTATCGAGAGCTCCTGGGCGACGTGGTTGATCAGGTCGTCGGCCCGCAGCTCGGAGGAGCCGACGACGTAGGCGACGATGCGCTGGCCCAGGTCCTCGTCGGGCAGCCCGACGACGGCCGCCTCCTGCACGCCGGGGTGGCCCAGCAGCGAGGTCTCGATCTCTCCCGCGCCGACGCGGTACCCGCCGGACTTGATCAGGTCGACCGATTCACGCCCGACGATGCGGTGCATGCCGCCACCGTCGATCACCGCGACGTCGCCGGTGCGGTAGAAGCCGTCGGGCGTGAACGCCTCCGCGGTGGCCTCGGGCCGGTTCAGGTAGCCGTCGAACATCATCGGGCCCCGAACCTGAAGCCGCCCAACGGTTTCCCCATCCTGCGGCACCGGGGCGTCGTTGTCGTCGAGCAGCCGGGTCTGCACGCCGGCGACGGGCAGGCCCACCCAGCCGGCGCGGCGCTCGCCGTCGGCGCGCGTCGAGATGGTGATCAGCGACTCCGACGCGCCGTACCGTTCGATGGGCTGATGCCCGGTGAGCTCGGCCAGCCGGTCGAACACCGGCACCGGCAGCGGCGCGCTGCCGGACACCAGCAGCCGCGCCGGCCGCAGCGCCTCGGCCGCCGACGGGTCGGCCACCACCCGCGACCACACCGTGGGAACGGCGAAGTACAGGGTTCCGCCCCATTCCGAGCAGGCCTGGGCGTAGCCGGCCGGCGTCGGTCTTCCGGTGTGCACGAAGCGGTTTCCGATCCGCAGCGACCCGAGCAGGCCCAGCACCAAGCCGTGCACGTGGAACAGCGGCAGTCCGTGCACGAGGACGTCGTCGGCCGTCCACTGCCAGGCCTCCGCCAGCGCGTCGAGGTCGGCGGCGATCGCGCGTCGGCTCAGCTGCACGCCCTTGGGCAGGCCGGTGGTGCCCGACGTGTAGATGATCATCGCCGTCGCGTCGGGCGACGGCTCGGGGTAGCGGTGCCAGGAGCGGGCGTGCAAGCGAACCGGGATGTGCGGCAACCCGTCGCGGTCGTCGGGGTCGGGGCCCAGCCACGCCTCCGCCCCGGAGTCGGTGAGCATGTGCCGGCGCTCGGCCACGCCGACGTCGGACGGCACCGGCACGAAGGGCACGCCGGCGATCAGGCAGCCGGTGACCGCGAGGACGGTGGCCGCGGTCGGCGTGGCCAGGATCGCGACCCGGTTCGCACCGGCGACCCGCTCGGCCACCGACGTTGCGGCACCGACCAAGTCGCCGCGGCTGAGCGTGGCGCCGTCGATCCGCACTGCGTCGGCGATGTCGGTGGTGGTAACGGCCGAGGGATTGAGCGACGCGAGTAGCACGTCTGCAGGTTACCCGGCGGCCTCAGGCCTGCTCGTCCCAGATCTTGATCAGGGTGGACAGGATCTCCTCGCCGCGGCCCAGCCCACCGAGATGACTTTCACCCGGCAGCACGATCAGCTCGGCGTCGGGCAGCAGGGACACGACGTGCTCGCCGTGCGCGAAGGGGACGATGTGGTCGCTGTCGCCGTGCCACCAGCGGACCGGGACCTTCACCTCGTCCAGCCGGAAACCCCAGTCCTGGGTGAACAGGATGACGTCGTTGAAGGGGGCCGCCAGTTGCTTGCGGCTGCCGTTGAGCAGGTCGTCGAGGAACATGGCCCCGAACTCGGGCCGGGTGAGCAGCCGCCGGTCGCCTTCGGGCGATATCGCGGCGTACAGATACAGCGCGGGGTTCGCTACGGGACGGATCATCCGGACCACCAGGCTGGCGCCGATACGCAGCGGGTCGCCCCCGAGCCGCAGCAGCGGCGCCACCCGCTTGCCAAGGTTCATCAGGCCGCTGGTGATGCCCTCGTCACCGAGGAAGGGCGCGACGCCGCCCAGCACGCCGGCCGCCACCACGCGATCGGACAGCACCGCGGCCGCCGCCAGCGCGTACGGGCCGCCGCCGGACAGGCCGATGACGGCCATCTTGTCGATGCCCAGCGTGTCGGCGATCGTCCGCAGGTCGTCGCCGAAGGCCCGGATGTTCTCGTACCGGTGGGGCGTCGACGACCCGATGCCGGGCCGGTCCAGGCCGATCAGCCGGATGTTGTGCTGTTCGGCGTAGACGCGGGCCTCGACCGGGATCTGCCGGCGGGCGCCGGGGGTGCCGTGCAGCCAGAACATCGCGCGCCCCTGGGGGTTACCGAACTCGGCGAAGCCGATCTGGCGATCCTCGCCGACGGCGATGTTGCCTTCGAGCTTGGGGCGGGCGATCTCGATGACCATGCCCAGAAGCTTTGCATGTGACGAGCCGATTACCAAAGGCTCACGAGCGCCACCGAGTCCGGACCGATGACCGTTCACCGAAACCGCTATCGCGGGCGCTACCACTTCGTGAATGGGGTGCGACCACGCTACGACCCGAGCGGCCGCTCCCCGATGACCCTGTCGGCCCGCAGGGCGGCCAGCTCGTCGTCGGAAAGGCCGAGCCCGCAAAGGATCTCGTCGTTGTGCTGACCCAGCGTCGGCGGGGCGCTGCGGTGGTGACGCGCCGGCCCGGGGGCGATCCGAAACGGCCAGCCGGGATACCGGTGTGATCCGGTGACGGGATGCACGAGCTCCTGGTAGAACCCGCGAGCGTCGAGCTGGGCGATCTCGTACATCCGCTCTCCGGTGATCACGCGCTCGGCCGGGATGCCCTGCGCCGCAAGGGCTTCGACGATCGCTTCCGGAGCCTGGGTGCGGGTCCACGCGGCGACCAGTGCGTCGAACGCGTCGTGGTCGACTCCCGGCTCTTCGGGTAACGACAGGGCCACCCACGCGCCGTCCTCGTTCGTCGGGTACACCCCCTGCAGGTAGCCGCGCCGGCGGTTGCCCTCCCGCGCTGACACGACGCCGTTCATCGAGTACTCGATCACCGGTTCGGCGGTCACGGCGGCGGCGACCTCGATCTGGGCGACCTCGATCAGTTGCCCCTCCCCGGTGCGGCGCCGGTGCTCGAGCGCGGCCAGCAGCGCGACCCCGGCGTGCACGCCGACGATCGGGTCGGCCGGCCCCTGCGGGTTGCAAGGCGGCCCGTCCGCGTATCCGGTGACGGCCGACATCCCCGCGGTCTGCTCGAAGTTGAGCGCCCAGCCGACGTAATCGCGCCAGGGGCCCTGAAGGCCGAAACCCGGCATCCGGACCATGATCACGTCGGGCTTCAGCGCCACCAGCGAGTCATAGTCCAGACCGAACTGCTCGACCACGCGCGGCGAGAAGTTCTCCACGACAACGTCGGCCTGTGCGGCCAGCCGCCGGACGATGTCCCGGCCGCGCCGCGAGGTCAGGTCCAGCGTGAGGTCCTTCTTGTTGAGGTTGGTGGCCTGCCATAGGCCGCTGCGCTCGTACCAATCGTCGCCCTCGAAGGGAAACGCGCCGGAGTAGCGGAAGCCGTCGGGCCGCTGGATCGACTCGACCTTGACGATGTCGGCGCCGAACGCGCCCAGGTAGCAGGTCAGATATGCGCCCGCCCAGAAGGTGCTGAGGTCGAGCACCTTCACCCCCGCAAAGGGAAGGGCCCCTGACGCCTGGGTAGATGCCGGATGATGCTGCACCACGGGGCCTTTGGTCAGGCGGAAGGGCGCACTGGGGCGTTGGAACGCCCCGCCGTCGAGGAAGAACTCGCGCTTGGCGTATTGCGGACATTCCAGCACGGTGGCGCCGTCGTTGACCGGGGTGGCCGGGATCCGCAACGCCTGGCTCAGGTCGACGATCTCGGCGACGGTCTGCTCGGCGAGCAACGGCTCTGCGCGAGCATAGAATTCGCCGCGTTCGGGCCCGCCCAACATGATCGGGATCTGCTGCTCGCCGAACTCGGGCAGTCCCAGCATCGCGCACACGTCCAGCCAGTGCTGGCCCGTCAGGCAGTTGATCCCCACCCAGCCGTCGGCGGCGCGGACCACGCCCAGCATCGGAGCCCCCCGGGCATTGGCGGGCAGACCCAGGCCGAGCATCTTCTGCGCCATCAGCATGGGATACGGCAGCGTCGACAGCAACGACTCGAATTCCGAAACATCCACCTGCACAACCTCATCGGATGCGCAACGCAGTGCGGTGAGCGCGCCCAGCGCGCCGTAGGCGCCCGCGACGTACTCGGCGATCCGCGCGCCGACCTGCACCGGCGGGCGGTCGGGATCGCGGGCGCTGACCCAGCCCGACGCCGCCTGCAGCGTCAGCGACGTGGCCGGCCGGTCCCGCCACGGCCCGGACTGCCCGAATGCAGAGAAGCGGAGCAGCACCAGGTTCGGGTTGAGCCCGCTCAGGGCGTCGCGGTCGAATCCCCAGCCTTCCAGCGTTCCGGGCGGGAAGTTCTCGATGACCAGGTGCGCACCCGCGATCAGCTCGCGGGCATCCTCGAGCGCCGCAATTCGCTTGCCGGCGTTCAGATATTGAAATAATCCGCTGCGTTCGGGATCCGGAACGCCGCGGGGAAACGGGCCCCAGTGGCGCAGCGGATCTCCGCCCGGCGGCTCGATCTTGGTGACCTCGGCGCCGAGGTCGACGAAAAGCTTTGCCGCATAAGGGCCGGAGATCTCCCTGGTGATTTCGACGACGGACAGCCCCGCGAGGGGTCCGCTCACGCGGGTACCCCGATTGCCATTTGTTCCATGTACTGGTGCAGCCCGGCGATGCCGCCGCCCTCGCGCCCCAACCCGCTCAGCTTGAACCCGCCGAACGGCGCGCCACCGGGACCGCACCCGTTGACCGCGACCTGCCCGGTGCGGATGCGTCGCGCGACGCCGACGGCACGGTCCACATCCCCGCCCCACACCGCTCCGGAAAGCCCGTACCGGGAGTTGTTCGCGATGGCGACCGCCTCGTCGTCGTCACGGTAGCGCAGCACCGTCAGCACCGGCCCGAACACCTCCTCCTGGGCGATGGTCGAATCCGGGTCGACGCCGGTGAGAATCGTTGGCTCGAAATAGAATCCGACGTCCAGGCCGGCCGGGCGGCCACCTCCCGTTGCCAGCCGGGCTCCGTCGTTGACCGCGCCGTCGACGTGCGCCTGGACCCGGTCCCGCTGCGCCGCGCTGATCAGCGGCCCCATCTGCACGTCGGGGTCGGCGGGATCGCCGACCTTGACGTCGCGGGCCAGCGCCACGAGCCGGTCGACCACGTCGTCGTGCAGCGAATCGGGCAGCAGCATCCGGCTGTGCAGGATGCAGGCCTGCCCGGCGTGCAGCGAGCACGAGTCGAACAGCATCTGCTGCAACATCTCGTCGGTGACCTCGGTGTCGTCCAGGACGATGCTGGCCGACTTGCCGCCCAGCTCCAGCAGGATCCGCTTCATGGTGTCGCCCGCGGCGGACATGACCTGGCGCCCGACGACCGAACTGCCCGTGAAGCTCACCATGTCGATGCGCGGGTCGGCGGTGAGCAGCTTGGCCGCCTCGATGCCCGACGGCGTGACGACGTTGACCACCCCGGGCGGGATGTCGGTATCCTCGTCGATGATCCGCGCGAGTGCGAGCCCCGCGAGCGGGGTCAGCGGCGAGGGCTTGAGCACGACGGTGTTGCCGGCGGCCAGAGCGTGGTTGAGCTTCATGACGTTGAGGCAGTGCGGGAAGTTCCACGGCGTCAGGACCGATACGACGCCCAGCGGCTGGTGACGGAGCAACGTGGTGCCCGCGCTCATCCCGGTCACCGCCTCCTCGCCCAGCTGTTCGGCGAGCTGGGCCGCGACCATCGACATGTATCCGGCCCCGTCGATCTGCATCATCCGCTCGTTCGAAACGCAGCCCCACTCCGCCTGCGACAGCGCGAAAAACTCGTCGGCGTGTTTCAGCAGCGCCGTGCCGAGCTGGTTGAGGCAGCCGGCCCGCTCCTGCGGGCCCATGCGGCCCCACGGCCCGCTGTCGAAGGCCCGGCGCGCGGCGTCGATCGCTGCGCCGACCTGGGCGATGCTGGCGTCGGGCGCGGTGCCGATCGATTGTTCGGTGGCCGGATTGATGTCGTCGTAGCGACCGTCCTCCGCGTCGACCCAGCTGCCGTCGATGTAGAGCTGGTAGGTGTCGACAAGGGATCCCGCGGTTTGCAGCTCGGTCATGCGCGCTTCCTCACCCGAACGTCGGTCATCTAGACAGCCAGTGTTCACCCATGGCTCCCCGGCGTCAATCATCAAATCGGCGAATTCCGTCCTATTTCATTGCGTTGGCGGTGCATTGACAGACCTGGCCGGACCGAGTAGACACAACGTCGCAAGACACATTGGTGTGATGTGTCGGATCGCCTGCCGAGGGAGGCCCGCCGTGCGGACCACGTTTCCCGCTTGTCTGTTGCACTCCCCCGACTTCTACGCGGGCGACCCGTACCCGGCGTACCGGGAGCTGCGCGCGTCGTCGCCGGTGTGCTGGAACGATGTGACGAACTTCTGGGCGCTGCTGAAGTACGAGGACGTCCGCTTCGTGTCGAGCAACCCGGCGCTGTTCTCGTCGGCGGGGGGCATCACCATCCCCGATCCGGCACAGCCGAGCCCGGTCCAGCCGGGCAGCCTGATCTTCACCGACCCGCCGCGGCACCGGCAGATGCGCAAGCTGATCAACTCCGGGTTCACCCGGCGCCGGGTGGCCGTCCTCGAGCCGAAGATCCGCGAGATCGTGCGCGGCATTCTCGATGGCGTACAACCCGATTCGGTCCACGAGTTCGCCGAGGAGATCGCCGCCCCGCTGCCCACCCGGATGATCGCCGAGCTGATCGGCGCCCCTCCCGACGACTGGGAGCAGTTCCGGGCGTGGTCGGACGCCGCCACCGGAAGCGCCGACCCGGAGATCGAACTCGATCCCCTGGTGGCCATGGGGCAGCTCTTCGAGTACTTCCAGAAGCTGATCGCCCAGCGGCGAGTCGAGGCGCACGACGACCTGCTGTCGGTGCTGGCCGGCGCGGAGATCGACGGGGTCCGGCTCACCGACGAGGACCTGCTCAACTTCGCGTTCCTGTTGCTGGTGGCCGGCAACGAAACCACCCGCAATCTCATCGCCTTGGGCACGCTGGCGTTGATCGCCCACCCCGACCAGTGTCGCCTGGTGGTCGAGGACCGGTCGCTGATCCCGGGCGCCGTCGAGGAGATGCTGCGCTGGAACAGCCCGGTGGTGCACATGGCCCGCACCGCGACGGCCGACGTCGAGATCCGCGGGCAGCGCATCGCCGAGGGTGACACGGTGGTGATGCTGTACGGGTCGGCCAACCGCGACGAGGACATCTTCGGACCTGATTCCGAGGAGTTCAGGGTGACCCGGCACCCGAACCCGCACATCGCGTTCGGTTGCGGCGAACACTCTTGTGTCGGTGCGCAGTTGGCGCGTTTGGAGGCGTCGGTCATGTTCGACGAGCTGCTGCGGCGGTTTCCCCGGCTGGAGCTGGTCGGCGAGGTGGACCGGATGCGGGCCACGATGGTGCCCGGCGTGAAGCGGATGCCGGTGCGGCTCGGGGCGGCCGGTTGATGGAGCTCGACTACACGCCCGAGCAACAGCGGCTGCGCGCCGAGATCCGCGCCGCGCTGGAAAAGGTGATGACGCCCGAACGAACCATGGCGCTCAGCGAGCGCATGGAGGGCGGTCCCGAGGTGCGGGAATGCGTACGGGCCCTGGCCGCGGCCAACCTGCTGGGCGTCGGCTGGCCCAAAGAATATGGCGGACGGGGTTTCTCGGCGATCGAACAGTTCATCTTCGCCCAAGAAGCGCAGCGAGTCAACGCGCCCATCCCGCTGGTGACGCTCAACACGGTCGGCCCCACTTTGATGCAATGCGGCACCGAGGAGCAAAAGCAGAAATTCCTGCCGGCCATCCTCGACGGCAGCGTGGAATTCGCGATCGGATACTCCGAGCCGGGCGCGGGCAGCGACCTGGCGTCGCTGCGCACCACGGCGGTGCGCGACGGCGCGGACTGGGTGATCAACGGCCAGAAGATGTTCACCAGCGGCGCCGCGTATGCCGATTACATCTGGCTGGCGGCGCGAACCGACCCGAACGCCAAGAAGCACAAGGGCATTTCCATCTTCATCGTGCCCACCTCGTCGCCCGGGTTCTCCTGGCAGCCGCTGCACACCATGCCGGGCATCTCGACCTTCTACACGTTCTACGACGACGTCCGGGTCCCGGACAGCGCCATCGTGGCCGGCGAAAACCAGGGCTGGCAGCTGATCACCACCCAGTTGAACTTCGAACGCGCCGCCCTGGGCAACCTCGGGGCGCTCGAGCCCCTGTTCGAGAAGACCCTGGAGTGGGCCACCGTCACCGATCTCGACGGTGGCCGCGTCATCGACCAGCCCTGGGTGCGGCTCGCTCTGGCTCGGGTCGAGGCGCAGGTCGCCGCCTACAAGCTCGTCAACATGCGGGTCAACGCGGCGATGACGAAAGGCGTGCTCGGCATGGGAGAGGCTTCCGCCGCCAAGGTCTTCGGCACCGAGCTCACGCAACAGGTCGCCCGCCAGCTGCTGGAGGTGCTCGACGGCAACGGGGTGCGCCGCGGCGAGGACGCGCCGCTGCGCGGCGCCCTGGAAACCGCATATCGCTGGGCGGTCATCAATACGTTCGGCGGTGGCGCCAACGAGATTCAGCGTGACATCATCGCCATGGCCGGGTTGGGGATGCCGAGGGCGCCCCGCGACCTTCGCGCCCAGCAGACAACAGGAGGACCATGACCGAGCAAGAATCCGAGGTGCGCGCCAAACTGCGGGCGCTCGTCGGCCAGCCCACCGGCGGCACCGGACTGCCCTCGGTGGCACCGGATCCGGTCAACCAGCCGATGATTCGGCACTGGGCCCATGCGCTCGACGACATGAACCCCGTCTACCTCGATCCGGAGTTCGCGGCGTCGTCGCGGTTCGGCGGCATCGTGTCGCCGCCGGTCATGCTGCAAACCTGGACGATGCCGTCTCCGAAGCTGGAGGGGATCGGCGACCGGGGCGGCGCCCCCGTCGAGATCCTCAGCAACCCAACGGCGTTCCTGGACGAGGCCGGATACACCAGCACCGTGGCCACCAACTCGGAATTCGAGATCGAACGCTATCCCCGGCTGGGCGATGTCATCAGCTCGACGTCGGTGTTCGAGGAGGTCTCCGACGAGAAGACGACGGCGCTGGGCACCGGGTTCTTCCTGACCTGGCTGATCACCTACACCGACCAGAACGGTGAGGTGCTGGGGCGGCAGCGATTCCGCGTGTTGCGATTCAGGCCGGCGCGCTGATGGCCACCCGCCTGGCGCCGGCCATCAGCCCGGACACCGAGTTCTTCTGGAACGGCTTGCGCGAGCAGAAGCTGCTCATCCAGCGCTGCTCCGGATGCGGGGCGCTGCGCCACCCGCCCCGCCCGATGTGCCCGCACTGCCGGTCTCTGGACTGGGAGGCGATCGAGTCGTCCGGCCGCGGCACCGTCTACAGCTATGTGATGCCGCACGAACCACGGTTCCCGTTCTTCGACTACCCCTACATCGTGGCGCTGGTGCAGCTCGACGAGGGGGTGCGGCTGGTGTCGAACCTGTGTGGCATCGACCCCGCCGACGTCACGGTCGGGATGCCGGTCGAAATCTACTACCAGACTTTCGATAACGACCTGGTGCTGCACCAGTTCCGGCCCGTCCGGTAGGTGGCGCAATGGATTTCACGTTCACCGAGGAGCAGGAGACCATCGCCGAGCTCGCCCGCGAGATCTTCGAGCGCCGCGCCGCCCCCGACCGGCTGACCGAGCTGGAAGCCGGCGAGACCCGTTACGACCCGGCGCTGTGGAGTGAGCTCGCCGCCACCGACCTGCTGGGTGCGGCGCTACCGGAGGCGGACGGCGGGAACGGCGGCGGCTTCCTGGAGCTCGGCGTGCTGCTGGCCGAGGTCGGCTGGAGCGTCGCACCGGTGCCCGCCTACGCGACGCTGGTGCTCGGCGCCGACCCGATCGCCCGGCACGGAAGCCCGGAGCAACGGCGACGGTTCCTGCCCGGCGTCGCCGCCGGGACCCGCATCCTGACCGCGGGCCTGCAGGGCCCCGCCGCCACGGCGCGCCGCGACGGCCCCCGTTGGCGCCTCGACGGGGTCAAGGAGCTGGTGCCGGCCGCCCAAATCGCCGACACCATCCTGATTCCGGCAGCCATCGACGAGGACGACACCGGCCTTTTCCTGCTGCCCGCCGACGCCGGCGGCGTCGAGGTCCGGCCGGTCGCGACCACCAACCGCGAACCGCACGCCGACGTATTCCTCGATGGCGCAACCGTTTCCGCCGACGACCGGCTCGACGGCCCGGTCGGATCGCTGCACACCCGCGCCCTGGTCGGGCTGTGCGCGATCCAGCTCGGCGTCTGCGAACGCGCCCTGCGCATCGCGGCCGAGTACACCAGCGGCCGTGAGCAATTCGGGCGGCCCATCGGCAGCTTCCAGGCCGTGCAGCAGCGGCTGGCCGACGCCTTCATCGACGTCGAGGCGATCCGCTGGACCACCTGGCACGCGGCCTGGCTGATCGCGCGGGGACGCCCCCCGGGAGAGGCCGAGCGGGCGGCCCGCATCGCGAAGTTCTGGGCGGCCGAGGCCGGCTCGCGGGTCGCCGCCAGCGCCCAGCAGGTCCACGGCGGCATCGGCATCGACGTGACCTACCCGCTGCACCGCTATTTCCTGTGGGCCAAGCACAACGAGCTCACCCTCGGTCCCGCGCCCGCCCAGCTGGCCAGTATCGGCAGTACCTATCCGGAAGGAATCCGATGACGACCGCTGACAGCCACACCACGCTCAAGTGGGCCGACATCAACGTCGGCGACGAGGTGACCCCGCTCGAAATCCCGATCACCACAACGATGATCGTCGCCGGCGCGATCGCCTCACGGGATTTCATGCCGGTGCATCACGACCGCGACTTCGCTAAGAAGCAGGGCTCGCCGAACCTGTTCATGAACATCCTGACCACCAACGGGTACTGCGTGCGCTTCCTCACCGACTGGGCCGGCCCCGAGGCGATGGTGAAGAACCTGTCGATCCGCCTCGGTGTGCCGTGCTTCCCCGACGACCCGCTGCGCTTCACCGGCACCGTGACTTCCAAGACCGAGGGCTCCGGCGGGGAGAACTTCGTCGAAGTGACGTTCAAGGGTTCCAACAGCCTCGGCGATCACGTCTCCGGGACCGCGGTGCTCAGCCTGCTGGACGGGGCGGGCGCGTGACCTCCTCGCTTCCCGGCAGCTGCGCCATCGTCGGCATCGGCCAGACCGAGTTCTCCAAGGACTCCGGGCGCAGCGAGCTCCAATTGGCCTGCGAGGCGGTCAGCGCCGCGCTCGACGACGCCGGCCTGACGCCCGCCGACGTCGACGGCATGGTGACCTTCACCATGGACTCCAGCGACGAGATCGACATCGCCCGCAACGTGGGCATCGGCGACCTGAGTTTCTTCTCCCGCGTCCATCACGGCGGCGGCGCGGCGGCCGGCACCGTCGTGCACGCGGCGATGGCCGTCGCGACCGGCGTCGCCGACGTCGTGGTGTGCTGGCGCGCGTTCAACGAACGGTCCGGCTTCCGCTTCGGCGGCAGCGGGCGCGACATGACCGCGACCCCGCTGTTCATGGCGCACTATGCTCCGTTCGGACTGCTCACCCCGGCGGCCTGGGTCGCCATGCACGCCCAGCGCTACATGTCGACGTACGGGGTGACCAACGAGGACTTCGGTCGTATCGCCGTCGTCGACCGGGCGCACGCGGCGAACAACCCCGACGCCTGGTTCTACCAACGCCCGATCACGCTGGAGGATCACCAGAACTCGCGCTGGATCGTCGAACCCGTGCTGAGACTGCTGGATTGCTGCCAGGAGAGCGACGGCGGCGTCGCCCTGGTGGTGACCAGCGCCGAACGCGCCCGGGATCTTCGCCAGCCGCCGGCGGTCATCACCGCGGCCGCCCAGGGCGCGGCCGCCAACGGCGAGATGATGACGAGTTACTACCGCGAGGACATCACGGGGCTCCCGGAGATGGGGGTGGTCGCCAACCGGCTCTGGCGCGATTCGGGCCTCAAGCCCCAAGACATCCAAACCGCCTTCATCTACGATCATTTCACGCCGTTCGTGTTCACGCAGCTCGAGGAGCTCGGCTTCTGCGGGCGCGGCGAGGCCAAGGACTTCGCCACCGTGGAGCGGCTGTCGCTCGGCGGGGAATTCCCGATCAACACCAACGGCGGGCTGCTCGGCGAGGCGTACATCCACGGCATGAACGGCATCACCGAGGGCGTGCGGCAGATCCGCGGTACCTCGCACAACCAGGTCGAGGGCGTCGAGCACGTGCTCGTCACGTCGGGCACCGGCGTGCCCACCAGCGGACTGATCCTCGCGCCTGCCGACTAAGGGGGAAGCTCATGCCCAAGCTCGCGGTATTGACCGCACCCGGGGGGCCGATCGAGCTGGCCGAGTTCCCGCTCACCGCGCCCGCGCCCGGAACGGCGGCGCTCAAGCTGCGGATGGCGGGCATCTGCGGATCCGATCTGCACATCTTCCGCGGCGAGCTGCCGTTGCCGTGCCCGTTTGCCCTGGGCCACGAAATGGTCGGGGAGATAACCGAACTCGGCGAGGGACTCACCACTGACGCGACCGGCAAGCCGCTGGCTGTCGGCGATCGCGTCGTCACACCCTACTTTTGGACCTGCGGGCAGTGTCACGCGTGCGCCCGCGGCCGGCCCCACGCGTGCCAGAACCTGATGGCCGGTGAGTACCGCACCCATGACCAGGAGCCGCACTTCGTCGCCGCGCACGGCGAGTACTACTACACCAGCCGGCGGCAGCCGCTGTACAAGGTGCCCGAGGACCTCGCCGACGAGGCCGTCGCGCCGCTGAATTGCGCCCTGGCCCAGGTGTTGTTCGCGCTCCGCGACGTGCGGCTGGGCGACACGGTCGTCATCCAGGGCGCGGGCGGGTTGGGCATCAACGCCGCCGCCGTCGCGCGCACCGCGGGGGCGTCCGCCGTTATCGTCATCGACAAGATCCCCGAAAGGCTCGATGTCGCAGCCGATTTCGGCGCCACCTTCTGCATCGACGCGAGCGGCATCTCGACCTTCGAGGTGGCGGAGCGGGTCCGCGAGCACACCGACGGCATCGGCGCCGACTGGGTGCTCGAGGTGGTCGGGGTGCCGGGCGTCATCCCCGACGGGGTGGGCTTTCTGAACAACGGCGGCACGCTGCTCGAGGTCGGCAACGTGGGGATGGGCCGCACGTTCGAACTCGACCCGAGCGCGCTGGTCTACGGCAACAAGGCCGTGCGCGGCGTCATGCTCTACGACCCGGTCACGCTGGCGATCGGCCTGAACTTCCTGCAGCACACCGACTTTCCATTCGGCCGGCTGATGCCCAAGCCGTTCCACCTCGCCGAGGTCAACGACGCCTTCGCCTCGGCCGATGCCGGCCTGGTGCCGCGCGGGGCGCTGGTGCCATGACTCAGGCGGCGCAGAGCACCGACACGCGCGAACTCATCGTCGAGTCCGCGTTCATTTGTTTCGGCAGACAGGGATTGGACAAGGCCACCATCGTCGACATCGCCAAGCAAGCCGGCGTTTCACGCAGCACCATTTACGAGTATTTCAGCGACAAGGGCGCGATCGTCGAAGCCTGCGCCGAACACGCCTCCGAACGGTTCTACTGTGAAATGTCCAAGGCGATGGACCGGGGCAGCTCGCTGGAGGACAAGCTGAGCCGCGCGGCGGTGTTCGTCACCCAGGCGCGGCGAGTCATCGCCTCCGAGAAGTACTTTGACGAGGACGCGGTCAGCCTGCTGCTGACCAAGGACGCCGCGGTGTTGCTGCGCGAGTGTGTCGACTTCTTCGCGCCGTATCTCGCCGCGGCCCGGCTCACCGGCGAGGTCCGCAAAGACCTCGACGTCGAGGCCGCCGGCGAATGGTTCGCCCGGATACTCTTCTCGCTCTTCAGCACGCCGTCGTCGACCCTGGACATGGACGACCCCGAGGTGGCTGCGGAATTCGTGCGCGCCTTCGTGCTCCGCGGGTTCGCCGGGGATCGCGCGCGGCCCCGGCGCGGTTAGTGGCGCTGATGAGTGTGCATCGTGGGCGTCCAGTGTGCGCCGAGGGCGCCCTGGACGCACACTCAAGTACCTGAGCGCACACTCAACGGCGCTGTTGGGCCCAAACGGTGTCGGCCGCATGAACCGGCCGGCCATGGCCGGGCAGCAGATGCGCGACGGGTAGTTCCTCGAGGCGCTTGCGGGTGGCGGCGGCGCTCTCGGCGTCGACGATCTCCGGCGTGTGCCAGGCCTGGCCGCGGACGGACAGCACGGCGTCGCCGGACAGCAGCGTCCGGGTGGTCGGGTTCCAGAGCGCGATGCTGTCGTCCGTGTGACCGTTGGCATTGACCACGGTCCAATCCGGCGCCCCGGGCACCTGCTGACCCTCGGCCAGCCCACCAGCGGGCGACGGCCCCCTCCAGCGCATCCCGAGCGGGGTGCCGTACCCCGCCACCCGGGCGCCGCCGAAGAGCCCCGCCACCCCGATTCGATCAAATGGCTGGTCGATCATGGTGGGCCAGATCGTTGCGGCCTTCGCCGGCGTCGGAGTGCGCGGTTTCACCCCGTCGAGATAGGTAAGCGTCTTGTCGGGCAACCAGATTGGCGCCCCGTGCCGCGCGGCCAGCGCCGACGCGCCCGCGACGTGATCGCTGTGCCCGTGCGTTGCCACCACGGCTTGCAGCGCCCCACCGAGGACGGCGGCCAGGTCGCGGGCGACCCGCGGTAGCCCGGCGTCGACCACCACGACGCCGTCGCCGCCCCTCAGGACATAGCAGTTGAAAATCCAGCGCGACACCCGCGAGATGCCGAGATCCGGCATCTCGTCGATAACCAGGCTCATGCCCGAGAGGCTACGCCCGGCTCAGCCGACTACTAGCCCGCGCCTGGCACGGGAATCGGGAAGTCGAGGGGCGGGGACCACGGCGGGGGCTCGGTCGACGGCGGGGCCGGCGGTGGCGGTTGGCCCCAAGGTTGCCCGGGCGGCGGGGGTGGCGGCGGATCGGCGTGCGCCGCGCCGACGCCGAGACCGGATGCGCCCACCCCCAGCGCCGCGGCGACGGTGAAACCGGCCAGCAGCTGCTTGATACGCATGGCCCCAAATCTATAGCGAGAGTGCATCCTGGGCGTTGAGTGTGCCGCCGCGGCGGGGTTTTCGCGAAATCTTCGCCCTGCGTTCACACTGAAAGCCCCGAGTTCACGCCCGGTGCGTCAGCGCCCGCAGGAAGAACTTCAGGTTGGCGGGTCGTTCCGCCAGCCGCCGGACGAAGTACCCGTACCACTGGGTGCCGAACGGCACGTAGACACGGACCTGGTTGCCGAGGTCGGCCAACCGTCGCTGTTCGCCGTCGCGGATGCCGTACAACATCTGGTATTCGAAATCGCCTACGCCGCGGCCGGATTCGCGCACCATGCCGGGAACCGCGTCGATCACCGCCGGGTCGTGCGACGCCACCATCGGATATCCGCTGCCCGCCATCAGCACACGCAGGCACCGCAGGTACGAGTCGGTGACCTCGGCGTCGTCCCGGTAGGCCACGGATGCGGGTTCGTCGTAGGCGCCCTTGCACAACCGGATCCGCGCGCCGGCCGCGGCGAATTCCTCGCAATCCGCGTGCGTACGCCTCAGGTAGGCCTGCAGAACCGTGCCCAGCCAAGGAAAGTCGGCCCGCAGGTCGCGCACGATGGACAGCGTCGAATCGGTGGTGGTGTGGTCCTCGGCGTCCACCGTCACCCACACACCGGCCCTCCGGGCGGCATCACAAATCGACCAGGCGTTCTCGCGGGCGATCTTCTCCCCATCGCGATCCACGGCCTGCCCCAACGCGGACAGCTTCAGCGACACCTCCAGCGGCCGAACGCCGCCACACCCCGTGCCCAACCGGCCCAGCCGGTCGATCAGGTCCAGGTACACCCGCACCGCCGCGTCGGCGTCGTCGACGTCGGTGACGTCCTCGCCGAGGTAGTCGACGCTGACCAGACGCCCCGAATCACGCAGCGCGGCAACGCTGTGCAGCGCGCTGTCGATCGTCTCGCCGGGCACGAACCGCCGCACCACCTTGCGCGTGATCGGCGTCCGCTCGGCGGTGCGGCGCAACCCGTCCCACCGGCCCGCCGCCATGATCGCCGGGCGGACGGTGTGGGCGAACAACCCGGCCATCAGTCGGCCGCCATGTGCGGGTAGGTGTGGTCGGTGGCCGGGACGAAGGTCTCCTTGATCGTGCGGGCCGACGTCCAGCGCAGCAGGTTCAGCACCGAGCCGGCCTTGTCGTTGGTGCCGGATCCGCGCGAGCCGCCGAACGGCTGGCGACCGACCACCGCACCGGTCGGCTTGTCGTTGACGTAGAAGTTTCCGGCGGCGAACCGCAGCCGGTCCTGGGCGGTCAGCACGGCCGCCCGGTCGTCGGCGATGACGGCGCCGGTCAGCGCGTAGCGAGACCCGATGTCGATGACGTCGAGGATCCGTTCGTAGTCGGCGTCGGGGTAGACATGCACCGACAGCAGCGGGCCGAAGTACTCCGTCGCGAACGAATCGTCGGTCGGGTCGTCGGACAGCAGCACGGTGGGCCGCACGAAATAGCCGACGCTGTCGTCGTATTCGCCGCCGACCGCGATCGTGACCCCGGGCGCGCCCTTCGCCCGCTCGATGGCGTCGACGTTTTTGAGGAAGGCCCGTCGGTCGATCAGCGCGCCGCCGTAGTTGGTCAGGTCGGTGATGTCACCGTAGCGCAGCGCGGCGGTCTCGCCCAGGAACGTGTCGCCCATGCGCTGCCACACCGAGTGCGGGATGAACGCCCGCGATGCGGCCGAGCACTTCTGGCCCTGATAGTCGAACGCGCCGCGAATGAGCGCCGTGCACAACACGTCCGGGCGCGCCGAGGGGTGGGCGACGACGAAGTCCTTGCCGCCGGTCTCGCCGACCAGGCGGGGATAGCTGTGGTAGCCGCCGATGTTGGCACCCACGCGCTGCCACAGGTGCTGGAAGGTGGCCGTGGATCCGGTGAAGTGGATGCCAGCCAGTCGCGGATCGTTCAGCGCCACATCGGAAACCGCGAAGCCGTCGCCGGTGAGCAGGTTGATCACGCCGGGCGGCAGACCCGCGGCCTCGAGCAACTGCATGGTCAGGTACGCCGACAGGGTCTGGGTGATCGACGGCTTCCACACCACGGTGTTGCCCATCAGCGCCGGCGCGGTCGGCAGGTTGCCGGCGATCGAGGTGAAGTTGAACGGCGTGATCGCGTAGACGAAGCCGTCGAGCGGGCGGTAGTCGCTGCGGTTCCATTCGCCCGGCCCGCTGATGGGCTGCTGCGCCAGGATCTGGCGGGCGAACGCGACGTTGAACCGCCAGAAGTCGACCTGCTCGCACGGCGAGTCGATCTCGGCCTGATAGGCGGACTTGGATTGGCCGAGCATTGTTGCGGCGGCGATCTTTTCGCGCCACGGACCGGCCAGCAAATCGGCGGCCCGCAGGAAAACCGCGGCGCGCTCGTCGAAAGGCATAGCCGCCCAGTCCTTCTTGGCGGCCATCGCGGCCTCGACGGCGGCCGCCGCGTCGGCGTGCGTGGCGTTGGTGAGGGTGCCCAGCTTCGCGGTGTGCCGGTGCGGCTGGACGACGCCGAATGGCTCGCCCCCGCCCATCCGGTGGTTGCCGCCGATGACGTGCGGCAGGTCGATCGGTTGGTCGGCCAGCGCGCGCAACTCGGCGAGCAGCCGGGCGCGTTCCGGGGATTGTGGCGCATAGTCGTGGACCGGCTCGTTGGCCGGAGCTGGTACCTCGGAAAACCCAGTGATCGCGTCCATGGTGCTCAGGATCCCCGGCGCGCGCGCCTATCGTGTTGGCTGATTGGACAAGACTTAGAGCGGGCGCTAGTAAGATCGAACAACATGCGGGTGGCGGGTGTCGGTCTGGGCCAGCTGTTGCTCGCGCTGGACGCGACGCTGGTCAGCCTGGTCGACGCCCCCCGGGGCCTGGACCTGCCGGTGGCGTCGGCGGCGCTGATCGATTCCGACGATGTGCGCCTCGGCCTTGCGGCGGCGGCGGGCTCGGCCGACGTCTTCTTCCTGCTCGGCGTGACCGCGGACGAAGCGCTGCGGTGGCTCGACGGACGGACGCCCGCACCGGCGGCGATCTTCGTCAAGGAGCCGTCCGATGCCCTGGTGGCGGCGGCGGCCGCGGCCGGGTCGGCGGTGGTGGCCGTGGAGCCGCGGGCGCGTTGGGAGCGGCTCTATCAGTTGGTCAATCACGTGCTGGAACATCACGGCGACCGCGGCGATCCGGTCGACGACTCGGGCACCGACCTGTTCGGCCTGGCGCAGTCGCTGGCCGACCGCATCCACGGCATGGTCAGCATCGAGAACGCCCAGTCGCACGTGCTCGCCTATTCGGCGTCGAACGACGAGGCCGACGAACTGCGCCGCCTGTCCATCCTGGGGCGCGCCGGGCCGCCCGAGCATCTCGAGTGGATCGGTCAATGGGGCATCTTCGATGCGCTGCGCTCCAGCGGCGAGGTAGTGCGTGTCGAAGAGCGCCCGGAATTGGGCCTGCGTCCGCGGCTGGCGATCGGCATCCACCAGCCACCTGCCGCTGCCCGCCGACCGCCGGTGTTCGCCGGCGCGATCTGGGTGCAGCAGGGCTCGCAGCCCCTGGCCGACGACGCCGAGGACATGCTGCGGGGCGCGGCGGTCCTCGCCGCGCGAATCATGGCCCGGCTGGCGGCCCGGCCGTCGACGCACGCGCGGCGGGTGCAGCAACTTCTCGGGCTCTCGGAGGCGGATGTCGCCGAACCCGCCGACGCGGCCGCCGTCGCCCGCGAACTCGGCCTCCCCGCCGACGGCGTCGCCGCGCTGGTCGGCTGGGACACCGTCGGGACTCCGCACCCACGGATGGCGGACGTAATGGCGCTGAGCGCCAGCGCTTTTCGGCGCGACGCCCAGGTCGCTTCGCGACAATCCCGCATCTACGTGCTGCTGCCCCAGACACAGGTACGGTCGGTCGCCTCATGGGTGCGCGGCACGATCGGCTCCCTGCGCGCCGAACTCGGCGTCGAGCTGCGGGCCGCCATCGCAGCACCGGTCGCCGGTCTGAGGGAGGTGGCGGCGGCGCGTTCGGAGGTCGACCGCGTCCTGGATAGCGCTGGGCGGCACCCGGTTTCGATGGGCCAGGTGACGACACTGGCCGAAGCGCGCACCACGGTCCTGCTCGACGAGATCGTCACCCTGGTCGGCGCGGACGAGCGGCTCGTCGATCCGCGGATAGCCGACCTGCGCGCGCAGGACCCGGTGCTGGTCGAGACACTGCGGGCCTACCTGGACAGCTTCGGCGACGTCGGTGCGGCAGCGCGGGCGCTGCAGGTGCACCCCAACACCGTTCGGTACCGCGTGCGGCGGATCGAGAAGCTACTGTCGACGTCACTGTCGGATCCCGAGGTGCGGCTGGTGTTTTCGCTGGGATTGCGGGTGACCGAACGCTCGGCGTAGCTCAGGGAACGGGTGTCGTCGAATCAACCATGGGCTTTCGCCGCAGCGCTCTGGATCGCCGCGACCCTTTCGCGATCGATACCCCAGGGCTCGTCGACGCCGACGCGTTGGTCCAGATCCCACAGGACGCAATGCTCGCCCGGGGTTGCGACGAGCGACCATGCGAGAACCGTCCTGCGCAGCTGCTCTTCGGTTGGATCGAACGCGCCGCGAACCTCCTCCGGTGCGCCTCCCTCCGGGTAGTGATGCAGAAACTGGCCATACGCCCGCCTGCAGAACGTCGCATACTGGACTGTGCACAGGATCAGTCCGTGCCACGCCTCATCGACTGCGCGCGAAGGCATCCCGATCACGCGATGGTCCCGCAGCGCGGGCGCACAGCAACGCAGCCACTGCCGCAACCCAGTGTCGACAAGCGATCTCGGCTCCCACGGGCAGGTTTTGAACACCGCCGCGGGAAGCTCCAGCCGCGCGACCGCGGCGTTCATCCGATCGAACCGACCGCCGCGCCGGCGGATTTTCGGTATGTCAATGGCCGCCGCCACCGCAGCCGCCTCCGCCGCAGCCGGATCCTCCGCCGCAACCGCTGTGACCGCCGCCGCAGCCGCTGTGCCCGCCGCTGCAGCCGGAACCGCCCCCTCCGTCGCCGCCCGTCGCCCAATAGCGGTGGCGGCGCCTGTTGCGGGTTTGCCACGACCGAACCACATACCCGACGAACATCAGCACGGGAATGGCGAAAAACGCAATGCCCATCCAGTTCGGGGCTGGCCGGTCCATGGCAACGAAGCGTCCGAGAAATCGCAACAAGGCCCCACCGCCGGCGAAGATCGCGAAAATGATGAAGTACCAAAACCAAAAGCTGCTGAAGACAGAGCTGAAGATGTTGATGATCCTGCGGCTCGAGCTCTGGGGACTCGCGGCGTGCGTCGTGGGCACCCGGGCCACGTGCGGCTGCGAATCCGCGACCCGCCGCGGGCTCAGTTGATGCTCGATAAGATCGAGGAACTCATCGACCTCGTCTTCGTTGTACCCGCGTCGTCCGATCGGTGGCCTCGCGAATGCCACGTTGCGCACCTGCTCCGAGGTCAGGGCGCGTCCGGCGGGGTCTCGCAGGGCCGACTCGACGAGGTCGAGAAACGCGTCGACCTGATCTTCGTTGTAGCCGGACTTCCCGATGGGTGGCTTGGAGAAGGTCACGGTGCGAACCTGTTCCGCAGTAAGGCCATCGCCCGTCGCCGGCGCGAACCTGTTGACCTTCCACTTTTGTCGCCCGGACGCGCTGGGGGCGGCTTTCATGCGCTGTTGCTCGGCCAACTGGCGCTCCAGGTCGGCGATACGCTTCTCGGGGTCGTCCTGGTTGATCTCCATGGCGCTTCCTGTCGCTGCGGTGTGGCCAGAGATTACTGCGGGGCATTTGCGAAATTCTTGTGCCTCTCCCGTGTCAACCACTGCGCGGCGATACCCACATCCGGTGCACCGCTTTGCCGGCCCCGGTGACAATCATGACCTGCTCCGGTCGACCGCGGAAGGGCGAAAGCGCCACCGCTCTGGTGTCCGGGTGCCGACCGTCGCCCACTTCCCGGCGAGCGCGGATTGATGATGCCCGCCAGGCGGCGAACCGGGCGGCGAGACCGCGCTCAATGCATCGGCGCCGAGCGCACCCGCAATGCCGACGTTTTGGCGCCGCTCAGCCGCCGATCACGGTGTGCCCGAACACATGAAAGGAAACCCGCACGGTGGCTTCTGCGTCGCCTCCGGAGGAGGAGGATCGGTTCCCTCCCAAACACTCGCGTCGACGTTTCCGTGCCCTTGCGATCGCTCTCTACCCCCGTTTGGAGCGGCTCGCAGAATGATTTGCGCCGCGCCTAAGACCGTCGAGTACGACACCCACCGAAAAACCCTGCAAGAGGCATGATTTTGGCGGGAAATCGCATGCGGCCACCCCGGCAAACCGGATTTTGCCCAGAAATCGCAATTCGGGCCGAACCGCGGGGCGGAATCAGTAGCCTCTCCGAAAACGCTCGGCCATGGAGGTTTCGCGTCGTGCCAACGGAGAGCGCGTCGGAATGGCCGATGGTGGCCCGCGACGCCGAACTGCGCCGCGCCCTGGCGGCGCTCGATGACGCGGAGTTGCACGGCGTCGCATTGATCGGCGACAGCGGGGTGGGCAAATCGACCCTGGCCCACTCGCTCGCCGACACGCTCGAGGTGCGCGGGGCGACGGTGCGGTACGTGCTGGGCACCCAGACCGGTTCCGCGGTGCCGTTGGGCGCGTTCTATCGATCCCTGACCGTGGTGGCGCCGCGGGAACCGGCCGCCATGCTCGCGGCCGCGCAACGCACCCTGGAGCAGGAAGACAACCTCGTCGTCGTCGTGGACGACGCGCAGCTGCTGGATCCGTTGTCGTCGACGCTGGTGCAACAACTCGCGGCCGGTGGCAGCGCGCGATTGATCGTGACGATCCGGTCCGGCGAGCCGGTACCGGACGCGGTCACCGCGCTGTTGAAGGAGCGGTTGTTGCTGAGCCTGCACATTGACCCATTCACCCCGGAGCAGACCGCGGCGCTGGCCCGCGCCGTGCTCGGCGGCGTCGTCGACACCGAGCTGATCACGGCGTTGCACGGCCGGTCGGCGGGCAGCCCGCTGCTGCTGCGCAGCTTGCTGGGCGCGGGCCGCGAAAGCGGCGTGCTGGTGCGTACCGACGCGGGTTGGCAACTTCACGGCGCGCTGCGTGCGGACCGCGAACTCCACGATCTGCTCGAGTTTCGACTGCAGACCTTCCCACCGGAGGAATTGGAGGCCGTAGAGATCCTGGCGGCGGCGGAGGTGCTGGACTGGGAGATCCTGCGTGAGCTCTGCGACGCCGACGTGGTGAGTCGTCTCGAGCGACGCGGAGTGATCCGGCTGGTTGCCGACGGCTTCACCACGGTGGCGCGGTTGGGTCACCCCGTGTTCGGCGAGGTGGCGATGCAACGCGCCGGGGTGGTGCGCACGCGTCAGCTGACAACCCTGCTGGCACAACAACTTCAGCGGCAGATGCGCAAACAGCATCAGCATTCGGGGTCTCCCGACGTGCGCACCCGGATACGGCTGGCGCAACTCATGACCCGAAGCGACCTGACGCCGGACCTCGACGTGATCGTCGACGCCGCGGCGAGCGCGATGACGATGTCGGACATCGATTGCGGAGAGGACTTGGCCCGATTCGCCTTCGAGCGCGGCGGTGGCCTACCGGCCGCCCTGGTGCTGGCGGAGGCGATGGGCTGGCAGGGGCGGGGCGCCGAGGTCGAGGCGGTGCTCAACAACGTCGATCCCGAGGGTGCCGACGAGCGGATGGTCGTGCAGTGGGGTTGTCTGCGCGCCGCGAATCTTTTCTTCAGCTGCCGGCAGGTGGAGCCGGCGAGGCTGGCACTGGCCGACGTACGGGCCCGCGCCGATTCCGACGCGCTGCGCCCGCTCGTCACGGCCATGGAAGCGGCCTTCGCATGCTTTTCCGGTGACTTCCGGACGGCATTGGGCCTGGGATTCGAAGTGCTTGAATCCGATGTGCCGGCGGTGATGAGGATGTGGGCTGCAACGTGGACGTGTTGGGCGTTGGCCCTCACGGGGCAGTTCCAGGAAGTCCGGCGGGTAGCCGACGCCGGGCGGGCAGGCGCGTTCGATCGATCCGGTCCCTGCCGGTTTGTGATGGGTTTGGCCGAAGTCGTGGCCTTGACGGCCGCCGGTGATGACTTGGCGGCCGAGCGGGTTCGCGAACGCTACGCTTCCACGACCATGGTGTGGCCCGCCGCAGACGCCTTCCTGCACGCCATGCTCGGATGGGTGCAGCTTTCCCGGGGCGGGTTGACGTTCGCGTGTGCCGCCCTTCAGGATTCGATATCGGCCATGGCGCAAGGCTTTCCGTCGGGCTGGTTGATGCTGGTATCTGCCTGGTCCGCACAGGCCGAGGGCGCACGGGGAGACAGCGCGGCCGCCGCGGCCGCGCTGCACAGGGCCGAGGATGCCCACGGACCGTATGTCGCGGTGTTCTTGCCGGAACTCGAGCTGGCCCGCGCCTGGGAGCGAGCCGCCGCCGGCGACACGACGGCCGCGCGAACACACGCGCTGTGCGCCGCACAGCTCGCACGGCAATCCGGGATGTGCGCCGTCGAGATGCGCGCCCTGCACACCGCCGTCCGGTTCGATGACCGTTCTCAATCCCAGCGGTTGGCGCAGCTCGCCGAGACACTCAACACCCCGCTGGCAGATGCGATCGCCCAGCACGCCCGCGGCTTGGCCGAACACGACGGAGATGTGCTCGACGCAGCCGGCGACCGATTCGCCGGCCTGGGCGCGATGGCGCTCGCCGCCGACGCGGCGGCCCACGCAGCACGCGAACACGCGCGTAATCGCCAGCGCACCAAGGAAATACGGTCATCGAGCCGCGCGCACACGTTGGCCGCAAGGGGCGAAATGCGAACGCCCGCGGTCTCAGCGGCCGCCTCGCCGTTGCCCATCACGGCCCGCGAACGCGAGATCGTAACCCTGGTCACGGCCGGTTTGTCCAACCGTCAGATCGCCGAAAAGCTGTTCGTCTCGGTGCGGACCGTGGAGGGCCACGTCTACCGCATCTTCGGCAAGCTCGGCATCGAAGACCGCGAGCAGCTCGTCGAGCTGATACGACTGTCGTGGGACGAGAATTAAGCGACGTTCATCGCGTCATGTTGCCGCGGTCAGCTTTCGTTGACGGTGAATCGCCGCCCTGCCGTCTCGCTCCAGCTCGTAGATGTGTCGATCGCAGCCGCACACCAGCCCGCTCGTCTGGTAGGTGGCTTCCGTCGCCAGGCCGGCTTCGATGCACATAGCGCAGAGCGGGACGGTGGAACCGTGATCGAGCCGTGCGCTGGTGATCCGGACCGCCGGGAGATCGTATGGCAGCGCGCGATGACGACCCCTCCGCCTGCTGTGCGGGACAAGCCGCAGCACCGGGCGAAGGCGCCGCATGGTGAGGTTGGTCATACCGCCCCCTCGTCTGTTGGTTCGGTGCGGGACCGGGCTGCAACCAATCGTCCCAGCGAGCCCCGCCCCGGCACGCGTAGTTGACTACTCGATCGCTACTCCACTTCTTGAGCGCGCCGTTTGCCGAATCGCAATGTTGAGTACGGCGGGAACAGCTCGGGCAGCCGGGGGAAGAACCGTGAGTCCGCGCTGTGGTCGCAGAAAGCCACAGCCGATCGGGCGCCTCGATGGGGCAGAGCGCCCGCCGTCGGCATGCCCCTACCCCCGAAAGCCGTCCACGCCACCGGATTCAGCGGCCCCGTCGACGCGCCAGGTGATCCCCGCATCGCGCAATGGTTGTGTTCAGGGTGAAGCCAATCGAACGACTTGCGGGGCATTTTGCTCCGGTTAGGCTTCCTTGGTGACTGAAGGCCCGTCGTCATATCTGGTGCTGGCTTCTCAGCGCAGCGGCAGCACGCTGCTGGTCGAATCGCTGCGCGCCACCGGCGTGGCCGGGGAACCCCAGGAGTTCTTTCAGTACCTGCCCGCCACCAGCCAGGCCCCGCAGCCGCGGGAGTGGTTCGCCGACGTGGAGGACGAGTCGATCCTGCGATTGCTCGACCCCATCGACGAAGGGACGCCGGACCTCGCGCCGCCCGAGATTTGGCGCGACTACATCCGCACGGTCGGCCGGACACCGAACGGCGTCTGGGGCGGCAAGCTGATGTGGAACCAAACGCCGCTGCTGCTGAACCGCGCGAAGGACCTGCCGAACCGGTCCGGCGACGGCCTGCGGGCCGCGATCCGCGACGTCATCGGCGAAGAACCGCTCCTCATCCACGTGCACCGGCCCGACGTGGTGTCGCAGGCCGTGTCGTTCTGGCGCGCGGTGCAGACGCGGGTGTGGCGCGGCAGGCCCGATCCCACGCGGGATGCGCGCGCCACCTACCACGCCGGCGCCATCGCGCACGTCGTCACCATGCTGCGCGCCCAGGAGGCGGGCTGGCGGACCTGGTTCGCCGAGGAGGGCATCGAGCCGCTGGAGGTTCCCTACCCGGTGTTGTGGCGCAACCTGACTCAGGTGGTCGCGACCATCCTCGAGGCGTTGGGGCTCGACCCGGCGCTGGCGCCCGAACCGGCACTGGAGCGCCAGGCCGACCAGCGCTCCGATGAATGGGTGGAGCGTTACCGTGCCGACGCCGAGCGCGACGGGCTGCCCACCTAAACTCAGCGCGAGCCAATCGGTTGGCCCCGAACCCGAGCCACGCCACCATGGCGTCGTGAACCGGTTATCCGAAGATTGGTGGGCGACGCTGCTGGCGGGCGTGATCGTCGCGTTGGCGGTCGCGGGCGCACTTCCGAAGATCCCCTGGTGACGCGGTGAGCACCGTCAGCGTCGACGCCACGGAAGCCGAAGAAGAGCCGGCCGAAGCCGCCTTCACCAGCGGCCGCCCGCTGGACTACGTGCCCGGCATCCTGCTGCTGATCGCCGTGGGCGTGCTGGGCAAGTACGCCCAAATCTGGTGGAACGCGGCGGCCAAACGCCACCACTGGACGGTCCCCGACATCGAATACGTGTTGTGGGCCATCGTGATTGGGCTGGTCATCGCCAACACCGTCGGCCTGCACCGAATATTTCGGCCTGGCGTGCTGACCTACCAGTTCTGGCTGAAGGTTGGGATCGTGGCCCTGGGTTCGCGATTCGTGCTGGGCGACATCGCCAAGCTCGGCGCCACCAGCCTGGTCCAGATCCTGGTGGACATGGCGGTCGCGGGAACCATCATTCTCATCGTCGCGCGCGCCTTCGGGCTGTCGGGCAAGTTGGGTTCGCTGCTGGCGATCGGCACCTCGATCTGCGGGGTGTCGGCGATCGTGGCCGCCAAGGGCGCGATCCGGGCGCGCAACGCCGACGTCAGCTACGCGATCGCGGCGATCCTGGCGCTGGGCGCGGTCGCGCTATTCGCGTTGCCGCCGTTGGGGCACCTGCTCGGCCTGACGAACTACGAATTCGGCCTGTGGGCGGGCCTGGCGGTGGACAACACCGCCGAGACCACCGCCACCGGCTACCTGTTCTCCGATCACGCCGGCAAGATCGCCGTGCTGGTCAAGTCCACTCGCAACGCGCTGATCGGCTTCGTCGTCCTGGGCTTCGCGCTGTACTGGGCCGCCCGCGGGGAGGCCGACGAGATCGCGCCCGGCGCCAGGGCCAAGGCCGCGTTCGTCTGGGCGAAGTTCCCGAAATTCGTGCTCGGCTTCCTCGCGGTCTCGGCGATCGCGACGGCGCACTGGCTGAGCAAGGGGCAGACCGCCAACCTGGCCAACGTGTCGAAATGGGCGTTCCTGCTGACGTTCGCCGGCGTCGGCCTGACCACCGACATCCGGCAGATCGCCCGCACCGGGTGGCGTCCGCTCGTCGTCGCAGTCATCGGGCTGACCGTCGTCGCATCCGTCTCCCTCGGGCTCGTGCTGCTCACCTCCCGCGTGTTCCATTGGGGCGTAACCACGTAGCGAAGGCCGGACGGTAACCTGGCGGCCGTCATGTTGATCACGATCCTGGTGATGGCCGTCGCGGTGAGCCTCGAACCGTTCCGGGTCGGCATGACGGTGCTGATGCTGAACCGGCCCCGACCGCTGCTGCAACTGCTCGTGTTCCTGTGCGGCGGCTTCGCGATGGGCATGACCGTGGGCCTGGTCGTCTTGTTCGTGCTGCGCCGCCGGCTGCTGGGCTCGACGTACTTCACCTTGCCCAGGGTGCAGATCGGCATCGGCGTGCTCGCCCTGCTGGTCGCCGCCGCGGTGCTCCTGAAACCCGACACGCGCCGCGCCGCCGTGCCCCAGCGGCTGGCGACACACGGCCGGCGGCTCGTGA
Organism: Mycobacterium sp. E2699; assembly: GCF_001666745.1. Taxonomy (NCBI): domain Bacteria; kingdom Bacillati; phylum Actinomycetota; class Actinomycetes; order Mycobacteriales; family Mycobacteriaceae; genus Mycobacterium; species Mycobacterium sp. E2699. The sequence continues at coordinate 55,451 of NZ_LZJH01000091.1, forward strand.
ACGGGCGTTCGTTGTGGGTCGCCGGAGTGGTCGGCCTCGGCATCGCGCTGCCGTCGGTGGACTACCTGGCCGCGCTGGCCGTCATCCTGGCCTCGGGCGCGGCCGCGGCGACGCAGGTCGGGGCGCTGGTCATGTTCAACGCCGTGGCCTTCGCGCTGGTGGAGGTTCCGCTGCTCGCCTATCTGCTGGCGCCGCGGCGGACGCGCGCGACGATGGGCGCCCTGCACGCCTGGATCCGGTCCCGACGCCGCATCGAGGTGGCCACCCTGCTCACGGGCGTCGGGGGCGTTCTGCTCGCGGTCGGCCTGGCCGGCGCGTGAAAAGCTAGGCCGGCGTCGGCGCCGGCGGCGTCACCACCTGCACGGGTTCGTTCGCGACGTCCGACTTCAGCAGCGGCCAGCCCTTGCGCAGGATGTGGTCGAGCCAGGCGCCGGCGAACTGCGAAGTGAGCACCGCCGCGACCACCAGCGTGGTGTAGAACTTCGAGCTGATGATGCCGGCGTCGAAGGCGACGCTGGCCAGGACGATGCCAGGGCCGCCGCGGGCGTTGGTGGTGATGCCGAGGTTGATCAGGTCCAGGCCCCGGAAGCCGGCGAACCGCCCGGCCAGCGCGACCGACGCCATTTTGACCGCGCAGGTGGCGACGATGAAGACGACGATCATGGGCAGCGAGACACCGCGGATGAGGTCCAGCTTCAGCCCCACGATCGCGAAGTACACGGGAATGAAGAAGGCGAACGCAACCTTGCTGATCGCGTCGATCGAGTCGTCGAAGATTCGGCGCTTGCGGTGCACCAGGGCGAAACCCGCCAGGAACGCGGCGAAGACGAGGTTGACGTCCAGCGCCCCGGCGGCCGCGCAGTACGCCAGCAGCACCGCGATCGCGTAGCCGGTGGGCGAGTGCCGCGCCAGGGCGTTCCAGCGGGCCGTGTTGAGGCGCTTGATCAGGCGCGGCACCACGGTGAGGCCGAGCCCGAAGTAGGCCACCGTCACCAGGAGGTGCAACGACATCTGCCAGGGATTCAAGTGGGATTTCGCCGCGATCGAGGTGGCGATCGCCAGCGCGAGCCACAGCACGATGTCCTCGAGCACGGCGACGCCGAGGATCAGCCGCGCGAACCGGGTGTCCAGGATGTTGAGGTCGGCGAAGATCTTGGACACCACCGGCACCGAGGTCACGGCGACGCCCACCGCGAGAATGATGATCAGTGACACGCGGTTGCCGTGCGGCCCGGCCAGGCTGGGAGTGATCAGGTGCGGCGCGAAGATCAGCCCGAGCAGGAATGGGATGCCGGTGCCCACGATCACGAGCCAGCTCACCGTGCGCCGCTCGCCCCGGCCGAACAACTGCTGCATCTCGGCGCCCGAGACGAACATCAGCAGCAGCAGCCCGAGCCAATAGACGAAGCTCAAGATGTGGGTGTTGTGCCGGGCGGTGCCCATCACGTGCGCCACGAACGGCAACCGGCCGAGCAGAGCCGGGCCCAGCACCACCCCGGCCAAGATTTCGCCGACCACCTTCGGCTGTCGCAGCTTCACGAACACATAGCCCAGCAGCTGGGCCAGCCCGACGAGCACCAGCAACACGAATATGACCGCGGTCAATTGGGGGTTCGACACTATGCACTCCTCAAGTTGTCGGGCTTATCTCGGCCGGCGCGAGCTCGGCCGATGGCCCATCGTTGGTACAGCCGGAAGGCGAGCGTCACTGCTCCCGTCCCGATGAGCACGCACACCGGGTATCTGACGTCGGGCGAATGAATGACCAGGGGAAGAAGTCCGACGGCCAGCGCCGGCGGAATGTGCAGCCTCAGCACGCGAAGCGTGGCGACGCCGAACGCCATTGCGCAGGCGGCCGCAACACCGCCGCTTCCGAACAGGCCGACGGCGACGCACCCCACGGTCGACGTCAGAAAGCACGCAGCGGGAAGTGCCACGGGTTTCCCCGCCCAGGGGCACACGGTGGGATGGGCGAACATCTCGTAGGCGATGACGATGAGCGGGGGAAACAGGATGAGCCGCTGACCCGAGGCCGTCGCACACAGCGCCATGACCGCGACGAACACGAAAAACGGCAGGGCCCAGGCGGTTCCGCCGGGCCGCGTCTCCAAAACATCGTCAAGGTCGGGATGGCTCGGCCGGCAACGCCTTTGCCGGGCCAACAAGATGCAAGCCAAAACGATTAGGCTCGCCGCTACCGAAGCGGGGTAGGCCCAGGTTTTGATGCCCAGGAAGACTGGCAGCACCCCGGCCGCGATCGCCGGGGCGATGTTCGACTTGAGCAGGCCGATCGCGAGCACACAGAGGGCGACGACGAGCACGATGCTCACGACGCCGAAGGGAAATGCCGCCGTGATCAGGGTGCCGATGGCCGCGCCCAGGACCGGCGTCAGCACAAGTCGCCGCGGTTGGCTCGCCCACTTTCCCCACGGGCGAGTCAACACGTCATGCGAAAGTGCCGCCAGCCCAGGGAAGAACAGGTAGTAGTGCCAGCCGTTGCAGTGCGCGGCCACCGCGACGTAACCGAGCGCCACGGCCTCCATCAGGAGGCGGTCTCGGAGTACCAGCCTTTGGTCTGCCATGGGCTTGGGCGGTGGAGCTTCGCCCCAAAGGGGAAGCGGCTCAGCTCCTTTCGCCGGTCTCCAGCCAGTGGGCGCACTCACTGCCAAGCTTTTCCAGGGCCACCCGGTCGAAGCGCCCGACCTGCGCCGGCGTCAACTCGTTGCGGTGATCGCGCTTGAGCCCCTTGTGGAAAAACGCCTTCGCGCTCGACATGTGTGTTCCACCGAACGGCGCCATCTTCTCCGCCCGGGCGCTCATGTAATCGAAGGAGCAATGCTCGAGGATGGCCTCCATGCGCAGCGATGCGGGATCGATGGAGAAGAATTTCGCCAGCCGGGCGATCTGGCCGGACAGGTCCTTCTTCAACTGTCCGTAATGCAGCAGAAGCACATTCGGCTCGTCGCGCAGCTCCCACCACGACTTCATGATGTCGAGGAGATCGCAGCACTGGTAGCCGTCGGTGTCGAGCCACAGGTCGAAGAACCGCTGCATGTCCTCGGGGATCACCAGCGGAGTGGGGTCGCCGGACCACTCTGCGTGGATCCGGTTGATCTGCGACATCGTCGATTCGGAGAAATTGTAGAGATAGTTGTGGAGGCTGATCCCGAGATCTTTGCCGTTCCGGCCGACGAACACGTAACGCGCTTCGGGCGCGATCGGCACGGCGTCGGCCGGCAGGTGCGACTTCATCACCCGCCGCATGCCGGACTCGCGCTGCTCCCGCAGCACCTCGAGCATCCCCGCGTGATCTCCCCAGCTGGAATCGAGCCAGGGCGACGTGTCCGAGAGGCCCCCTTCCGGCTCCTCGCCGTTATGGAGGATTTGCTGGACGATCCGCTGGGTCCACGTCGTGCCCGCCTTGAACGGATCCGCGACGACGATGTCCCCGTCGACGAAGCCGCCCTGCGCGAGGAAGTCTTCCCAAACCATCGAATTGGACAAATAGTCCCTCAGGACCCTCGTCGGAGCGAGTAGCTGCTTTTCCATCGGTTAATACCTTTCGTCGGTTTGGTCGAATATTCACAAATACGGATTCACGAGACATGGGGGCATGGTTATGAGTTGCATTTGACGCACTTCATGCCTTGAGGTACTGATCTCGATAGCTGCCAGACTTCCTTCAGCCTGGAGATTTAGGCGTGCTGCGGCATCGGCGTTACTCCAGCCACCGATGCCGCAGGGTCATTAACCGGTGTTTTATTCAGCATGATTATTAGTATCGTTGCGCAAGCTTATGACTGCCTGTGCCCCGGTTGTAAGATTGCTGATCTTTCGATGCTGCGCAGCGATTCAATGGCTGATTACGCAGAATGTACGGCGTCAAATAGCGGGCGTGCATATTACAACTCACGCCGCCCGCCCCCGGACTGTCAGGTACGCCGATAAGCGAGGTCGGGGTCCGTCCGCGGGGGTCAAGAGCTCACGTCTTGACGATCTCCTCCGCAGGCGGTTGCACCAACGCCGGCGCCGCGGCATCTTGCCCGTCGCACCGCACGTAGCGGTACCAGACCAGCACTCCGGCGGCGATGTAGCACACGAGGAAGCTCCACAACGCCGGTGTCTCGGTGCCGGTGGTGTCATACGACTGCCGCAACGCCAGGTCGATCCCGACGCCGCCGAGCGCCCCGAAAGCGCCGGCGACCCCGATCAGTGCCCCCGACCGCACGCGCGCCCAATGCCCGCGTTCGGCCTCACTGACGCCCAGCGCGCGGGCGCGCTCCTCGAAGACCGACGGAATCAGCTTGTAAACAGCCGCTTTGGCGGCGCCGCAAAAAACGAACAGTGCGATGAAACCGACGATGTAGCCGACCATCGTGAAACCCGTCACGGCGGCGCCCCGGTCCTCGGCGGCGTCGGCATGCATGCTGACGCCCACCAGGAACCCGCCCGCCACGATCGAAGCGGCGAAGACCGCCAGAGTTACGCGGCCGCCGCCGAACCGGTCGCTGACCTTCCCCCCGGCTATCCGCGCCAGCGACCCCAGCAGCGGCCCGATGAAGGCAACCTCCGCGGCGTGCAGCGACGCCTGCGCGTGGCTTTCCCCGGCAGCGATGAAGTTGTGCTGCAACACCTGACCGAAGGCGAACGCAAAGCCCAGAAACGAGCCGGAGGCGCACATGTAGAAAAACGAGATCGCCCACGTATCGGGAACCCCGAGAATGGCCCGCAGGTTGTGCAGCGACAGGCCGGTCCGGTGCGCGACGACGTTGTCCATGAAAAGCGTTGCGCCGACGCCGCCGACGGCCAGCAGCGCAAGATAGATGGCGCACACCCAGTAGGGCGCCTCGTGGCCCGCGGTGGCCAGCGCAACCAGTCCGACCGCCTGGATGCCCGCCGAGCCCAGGTTGGCCATCCCACCCGTGATGCCAAGGGCAAATCCCTTGAGCCGCTGGGGAAAAAGCCCGTCGACCTTGGCCAGCGATGCCGAGTAGTTGCCGCCGCCCAGGCCGGTCAGCGCGGCGCACACCAGATACGGCCACAACGGCAGGCCGGGGTGGGACAGCAGGATAATCGCCCCTGCGGTCGGAAGCAGCAGCACCACGGCGGAGAACATCGTCCAGTTGCGGCCGCCGAACCAATTGGCCGCCATCGAATACGGGATGCGCGCGAGCGCCCCGACCAGGGAGGCGGTGGCGCCGACCAACAGCTTGTCGCCGGTCGAGAAACCGTAGACGGACTGCGGCATGAACAGCACCATGACCGACCACAGATACCAAATGGAAAATGCGACATGCACATTCACGACCTGCCACATCAGGTTGCGCCGGGCGATGGCGTGATTTCCGCCGTTCCACGCCACGGCGTCTTCCGGATCCCAAACCACGATGCGATGTGAGCGGGCCACGCGATATCTATCATTCACCGGCGACGGAGGCGTGAGCGTCGGGCCAGCCTGCTCGCATACCGGGTCAGGTCCCATTGGGCTGCTCAACAATTCGGCACCCGGCGGGAGAGCGATCGAACGGCCACTTACGGTCCTCCGCGTCACATCGGGCTGCACAACCGGCCAGCCGACCACTTGGTGTCTGTTCCGCAGGGACCGTTGGCCGTCAACAGCGACGCGCGGTTATTGGCGAGCCCCACCGCCATCGTGCGCCGGCAACGCGGTGCCCCGTCCCGCCAACGCACGTGTACGTCCTTGGTAGTCAAGCGGGAAACGTTCGACAAGCTGACGTGTCCGATCTACAGGAGATTTGCAGCCGACTCGCCAGCTCTGTCCAGCCGGCCGTGAGGAAGCCACGGCCGCGCATCGGATTCCGAGCATTCTCACAGCTGGTGTGGGTTGCCATCCAAGCCCCGCGTTGTACATTGCTGCCACTGTGGACCCTCGGATCACCGGCGCGAATCGTCGATGGCGGTTGGCCATCGCGACGGTCGCGGCGCTGAGCCTGTTCGTCGCCCTGATCGCGGGTTCTTCGTTGCGTCCCCAATTCGCCGCGGCCACGCTTCCCGAGCCGGCGGCGTGGACCCATGCGACCCATGCTGTCCGAGCGCAGACCGGCCCGGCGGAGCTTCGCGCTGCCGCCCATGACTTTTCGCCGGGCTCCACGCCGACAGACAAGAAGCCTTTCCACAGCATGTGGATGACCCGCGACCGGCCGGCCACGGTGATCCACTTGTCGCCGCAAACCGGCTGGCTTGCCCTGCCGGCGTCGTTTGGCGCGTCGAAGTTTCCGCCGGATGGCGTCCGATGGGCCGCAGCAGCGCCCGCTCCCGACGACCGAGATGTGTTGACGCGACTCTGCGTCGCCCGACGCTGACGAGCCCGCGCCGGGCCCTCATGCCGTCTGGCGCGGCCCGGTAGGCCCACAACACACATCAAATCACGGCAGTCGGCCCGACCATGCCGAATTACCCGCGGCTGCAGCGGGACAGGACGTCGACCCCTTTCGAGGAAGCATCCATGGATTTCGTTGTGCAACAAATAAATTCCGAGCCGATCCCTTCGGAGCGCACTGTCGACTACAGCCCTCCGCGCCCGTTCCACCTGCCGCGGCTGGAGCATTCGGCGTTACCGATGGCCGCCGATCGGGGTGTCGGATGGAAGGCGTTGCGGGACGCCGGGCCGGTCGTGTTCATGAACGGCGCCTATTACCTGACGCGCCGAGAGGACGTGCTCGCGGCGCTGTGCCAAGCCAACCTCTTCTCTGCACATCTCGCGCTGCAGCCCCCGGGCAGCCCGGTGCCGGTGCTGCCTTCGGCGTTCGACCCTCCCGAGCACACGCGATACCGCAAAACCCTGCAGCCGTATTTCAGCCCGCACGCCCTGGCTAAATCCCGGCCCGTGATGAAGCGCCACGCGGTCGACATGATCGCCGCCCTCGCGGCGCGGGGCGAGTGCGAGGTGATGGCGACCTTCGCGCGCCTCTACCCGTATCAGGTGTTCATGGACCTCTACGGGCTGCCGCTGGAGGACCGCGACCGCGTGATCGCCTGGAAGGACGCCGCGGTGGACGGCAAGCCCGAGGGATACGAGCTGCTGACATATTTCACCGAGGCCATCAGGCAACGCCGGCAGAACCCGGGCTCCGACATGTTGTCGGAAGTCATGACCGGTCCCGGCGATCTCACCGACCTGGAGCTGCTCGGCATGAGCCACCTCTTGATCCTGTCGGGTCTGGACACGGTCGCCGCGGCGATCGGCTTTTCGCTCTTCGAACTGGCGCGGCGGCCGCAGCTGCGCAGGGAGCTGCGCCACGATCCCGAGCAGACCAAGGTCTTCATCGAGGAAATCGTCCGGCTCGAGCCGGCGGCGCCGTTGGCGGCCCGGGTCACCACCGACTTCGTCAAGGTGGGCGGCATGACGCTTCCCCCGGGCACGCCGGTGCGGCTGTGCACCGCCGCAATCAACCGTGACGGCAGCGACGAGATCTCCACCGATGACTTGGTGATGGACGGAAAGGTGCACCGCCACTGGGGATTCGGGGGCGGTCCACACCGCTGCATCGGGTCGCACCTGGCGCGGATCGAGCTGGCGATCGTCATCGACGAGTGGCTCAGGCAGATCCCTGACTTCCAGCTGCCGCAGGGCTACACGCCCGAGATCAAGTTCCCGTCGAAGAGCTTCGCGCTCAAGTCGCTCCCATTGAGCTGGGGCGGCCAGGGTCGGTAGCCAGTCGCTTCACGCCTGTTCCTCGGCCTTCGCGGGGTCCTCGATCACGTGATACGCCGGATCGACCATCGACATGGGGCGATTACCGGACTGGCGGGCCTTCCCGGTGATGCGCAGCAGCTGCCCGGGCTGGATGTCGGCGCCCCCGCGGCCCGGGCGGAACGTGACGTTGACTTCGCCGCTGTCGTCGCCGACGACGATCCAGCGAAAAGTGCGGCGGCCCTTGGTGATGTCCTCGATCTGGCTGACCCGTCCCTCGAAGGTGGCGCGCTGCCCCGGGATGAGCCCGGCCACGGTGATCACCGACCCCCGTTCGGGGTGCTCGTAGGCCTCGACCTCCCGCTCCTCGTCCCTGAAAACCCAGGCCCCGACCCGGTCCAGCCACCGCGCGATGCGGTGCTCGAACTCGTCGGGATACGCCTCCTTGATCCGCGACTCCACGTCGTACGGGACGATCGTCGCCGCCGCGTCCGGCATCAGGCTGACCGCGCGGGCGATCTTGTCCGCGGTGCGGTCGTGCAGCAGCCGCCCCAGCAGCGGCGAATACGTTCGGCGCGGCAACAGCACCGTCACATTGGTGTCGGGATGCTCACGCAGCGCCGTGGCGACCAGCACCTGAGCAGAGCGGTTGATCTGCCGGTCCGGACAGTCCACGACCCGTAACCGGGTATCGAGTTCGTAGTGATCCCAACGCTTTCGCAACTGCGAGGCATGGGCCGCATCGACCATGAAGTGCACGGCGATGAGCTCGTCGGCGCGCAACCCCTTGCCGTACCGCAACGCCTCGATGGTCGAGAGGTCGACCGAGTTCACGAACACGAACACTCGATGCCTGGCGTACTTCACCAGCTCGGGCCGGTCGGTGCGGAACATCTCCAGAATGGCCGCCTCCGCACGGTATTCGTGGTTGAGCCGGATGAGCAGGAAGACCAGCACCGGGAACACGACGACCACCAGCCACGCGCCCTCGGTGAACTTCGCCACCGCGAAGATGCCCACCACGATCGTCGACAGGATCGCCGCGGACAGGTTGATCGCCAGCCGGCGCCGCCAGCCGGGTTCCCGGTGGGTGAGGTGGTGTTTGGTCATCCCGTAACCGGCCATCGAGAACCCGGTGAACACGCCGATCGCAAAAACCGGGATCAGGGCGTTGACCGAACCACCGGTCGCCAGCAACAGCGCCACCGACAGCGCCGTGAGCGTGATGATCCCGTTCGAAAACACCAGGCGGTAGCCACGTTTCGTCAGCTGGCGGGGCAGGAAGCGATCCTCGGCGACAAAGCTGGCCAGCGCGGGGAACCCGTTGAAGCTGGTGTTCGCGCCGACATACAAGATGGCGGCGGTCGAAGTCTGCACGAGGATGAAGAAGACGTTTCCGATCGCCCCGTTGCCGAAGACCGCACGACCGACCTGTGACAACACCGACGGATATTCGGTGAGGTACGGCGTCGCGTGGGTGACGTAGGCCAGATAAGCGACGCCCGCCAGCAAGAATCCAAGAATGCAGGCCATCGCGGTGAGCACTCGTCGCGCGTTCACGCCCTGCGGCTTTCGGAACACGTCGACCGTGTTCGAGATCGCTTCAACCCCCGTCAGTGACGAGCCGCCGTTGGCGAAAGCACGCAGCAAGGTCAGTATCGTTGCGCCCATCACCAGGCCGCTACCCTGCTGCACCGGCACCGTGCCGCTCAGCTGGTGGGGATCGTATACGGGTAAGTTCCAGAATATTTCGCGAACGACGCCGACAACGATCGTCAGGCCGATCATGACGACGAAGAAGTACGTTGCGGCCGCGAACGGCCAGCCGGCTTCGCGCAAACCGCGCAGATTCAGGTAACAGATCAGAAGCACAACGCCGACCGTGATGTACAGGTCGTAGCGACCCAATGCCGGTATGGCCGACGCCACCGCGACCGTCCCCGCGGCCGCCTGCACCGCCACGGTCACCACGTAGTCGATCAACAGCGCCGCGGCGGCGACCTGCGCCACCCGCGGCCCGAAATTCTCCCGCGCGACGATGTACGAACCGCCGGCCCGGGTGTAGGCCATGACGACCTGCCGGTACGACGCTGCGACGAACGTCAGGATCAGCAGGATGACGCCGGTGACCGGAAGTAACAGGACGAACGCGGCCAACCCCGCGTGCGGCAGCAGTTCGATCAGGATCTGCTCGGGGCCGTACGCGGTCGACGAGATGGCGTCCGGGGAAAGCGCGCCGAGCGCAACCGGATTCGAGAGCTTCTCGCTCGTCAGTTCCTCGGTGATCAGCGGCTTGCCCAGGAAAACCCGCTTGGCGATGTCGCCCACCGTGGTCGGAATGTGCAGCTTGCCCGTCGAGCCCGCCGAATTGGTCACGGCGCTAAGCGTAAGAGAGTCGGTGCACCGCGGCGGCGATTCGTTCGTCGGTGGCGGTCAGCGCGACCCGCACGTGCCGGGCGCCGCGCGGGCCGTAGAAATCGCCGGGCGCCACCAGGACGCCGCGACCGGCCAGCCACGTGACGCTGTCACGACACGGTTCGCCGCGCGTGGCCCACAAATACAGGCCGGCCTCGGAGTGGTCGACGGTGAAGCCGGCCGCGCGCAGCGCCGGCAGCAGGGCCGCCCGCCGGCTCTCGTATCGGCCGCGCTGCAGCATCTCGTGGGCGTCGTCGTCGAGGGCGGCCACCATCGCGGCCTGGACCGGCGTCGGAACGATCATGCCGGCGTGCTTGCGGACCGCCAGCAGCTCGGCGACCAGCGCCGGGTCCCCGGCGACGAAGCCCGCCCGGTAACCGGCCAGCGACGAGCTCTTCGACAGCGAGTGGATCGCCAGCAGCCCGGTGTGGTCGCCGTCGCACACCGTGGGGTGCAGCACCGAGAGCGGTTGGTCATCCCAGCCCAGGCCCAGGTAGCACTCGTCGGAGGCCACGATGACGCCCCGCTCGCGTGCCCACCCGACGACCTTGCGTAGGTGGTCGACGCCCAAGACCCGTCCGGTCGGGTTGCTCGGCGAGTTCAGGTAGAACAGCGCCGGCGATCGCGGGCCCACCTGCGTCAGCGAGTCCGCGCGCAGCACCTCCGCCCCGGCCAGGCGAGCCCCGACCTCATACGTCGGGTAGGCCAGCTCCGGCACCACCACCACGTCGGCGGGGCCCAGGCCCAGGAGCGTGGGCAGCCAAGCGATGAGTTCCTTGCTTCCGATCACCGGCAGCACGGCTGCCTCGGCCAGGCCGGTGATTCCGAAGCGGCGCGCCAGCGCACCGGCCGCCGATTCGCGCAGCCGCGCGGTGCCGGCGGTCGCCGGGTATCCCGGCGCCGAACTCGCACCGGTCAGCGCCTCGCGGATCAGGGGGGCGACCGGGTCGACCGGGGTGCCGACGGACAGGTCGACGATTCCGTCCGGGTGGGCCGCGGCCAGCGCCTTCGCGTCGGCCAGCGTGTCCCAGGGAAACTCCGGCAGGGACGCCGACAGTGCCGGCCGGACCCGGTCGGGCCTGTGCAGCACCGGCCCGCTCAGTCGCCTTCGCCCTGCGGCGGCAGGTCCTTGACCACCTGCGGGTCGTTGTCGGTCATGCCGACCTTCGCCGCACCGCCCGGCGACCCGAGCTCGACGAAGAAGTCGGCGTTGATCTGCGTGTACTGGCCCCACTGTTCGGGCACGTCGTCTTCGTAGTAGATCGCTTCGACGGGGCAGACCGGCTCGCATGCCCCGCAGTCCACGCATTCGTCGGGATGGATGTACAGCATCCGGGTGCCCTCGTAGATGCAGTCGACCGGGCATTCCTCGATGCATGCCTTGTCTTTGATGTCGACGCAGGGTTCGGCGATCGTGTACGTCACAGACGTCTCCTCAAGCTGTGTCCATGTACTGCGTGTGGGCTGCTGTTCGGTTCGCCGCGGCGCTTCGGCCGCTTCGGCGAAAGCTTTCGGTTACTGATACTAGACGTTGCACATACACGTCAACCACCGGGCATGCAAGTCGGCGCCGGCGCCCCGTCCGGCGGTGGACGCAAAGTGCGCATCACGCGCGCCGTCACCCCCGCGGGCCCCGCTGAGGGTCTGCGTTCACTCACGGCGAACATGCCGTGCAAGCCGCTGACCTGCGGATAGTTACGATTAGAGCTTTCTGTGCGATAACGGATGCGAGGATGAAAGCTCGCGGGGCCTGGTAACCTCGACCGCAGACGGCAACCGTTGGGCAGTGTCGTCGCCGTTTTCCGACGGTGCATTGAATGGGGAAGGTATCCACAAATGGTGAAGCTGTCGTTGACCAAATTGGCCGCTGCCGCCGGCGGCGTGGCGTTCGCGTTGACGGCCGGCTCCGGGATCGCATCCGCCGATCCCCTGGATCCGGTCATCAACACAACCTGCAACTACGGGCAGGTCATGGCCGCGCTCAACGCGACCGACCCGGGAGCTGCCGCGCAGATGAACGCATCGCCGATCGCGCAAAGCTACCTGCGCCAGTTCCTTGCGTCGCCGCCGCCGAAGCGCATGCAGATGGCCCAGCAGATCCAGGCCATGCCGCAAGCCGCGCCGTACTTCAACGACGTGTTGTCGGTGGCCGGTAGCTGCAACAACTACTGAGCGAGTTCAGTAACCGCTGAGCAGGCGGCGCAGCCGGCCCAGCGCTTCGGGCCCGGCGGCGCTGCAGATTCGGGACGGGTTCCCGGGTCGACGACCCCAGAGCAATAGCACCCGCGCGGCCGCATCGGTTTCCAGCGTGGCCGGGCCTTCGGGCCCGGCCATGCCGATGTAGGTGTGGTCGGTGTCGGCGCTGACGACGACGTCGTCGCTGCCCGGCGCGCGCAGCCGGGCCGCTATCCGCTCACCCGCCCGTAATCCCTTGGCGCCCTTCGCAAGCAACGGACGCCCGACCGCCGTGACGCTGTGCGTGGTCATCCACGGCTCGGCGAGCCGGGCCTGGGCCGGCGGGTCATCCCCGGTGATGTCCCAACCGTGCAGGACGAGTTCTTCGCGCATGTGCTCGGCGAACCACGGCACCTTCATGGTCCGACCGGTCCACGCGACGTCCGTGTCCGCAGGGACGCCGTCGGCCGCCGCCGCGACCTCGTTGAGGGTGGCCATCCGCTCGTGCAGCGCGTCGAACAGGTCGGCGTCGCCCAGGGCACGCAACGGCGCCTCCCGCTCCTCGAAGCCGCGGGTGCCGACGGGGTTTCCCTCCAGATGCGCCCGCAGCACCCTGGCCAGCTCCTCGGCGTTGCCGGCTTGGTGGATGACGACGTCGCGGACCGTCCAAGCCTCGCACCAGGTGCCCGCGTCGGGCCGGCGCTGCTGCACCGCGTCCAGGAACGGTCGCCACTCCGGGAATCGATCGTGTTCTATGTGTCGCTTCACGGCCCCGGTATACCCGGGGGCGGTGACAGTTACGCCGCCAGCGGCGCGTAAGTCGTGGTGCGCTGGCGCGCGGGGCGACCGATGCCCTCGGCGATCGCGGACAGCTCCGCCGCGGTCTTCGCGGACCCGTGTTCGGAACCGGCCATCCGCGAGATGGTCTCCTCCATCAGCGTGCCGCCCAGGTCGTTGGCGCCGCCGTTGAGCATCACCCGCGTGCGGTCGACGCCGAGCTTGACCCAACTCGTCTGGATGTGGGAGATGCGCCCGTGCAACATGATCCGTGCCAGCGCGTGCACCGCCCGGTTGTCGCGGTGGGTGGGTCCTGGGCGCGCCGCGCCGGCCAGGTACAGCGGCGAGCTCTGGTGCACGAATGGCAACGGCACGAACTCGGTGAAGCCGCCGGTGCGGTCCTGGATGTCGCGCAGCACGTTGAGGTGGCCCACCCAGTGCCGCGGGCTGTCGACATGCCCGTACATCATCGTCGACGACGACCGCAGGCCCACCTCGTGTGCGGTGGTCACGATCTCGATCCACATCGACGTGGGCAGCTTGCCCTTGGTGAGCACCCAGCGCACCTCGTCGTCGAGGATCTCGGCCGCGGTGCCGGGGATGGTGTCCAGGCCGGCCTCACGCAGGCTGATCAGCCATTCGCGAACGCTCAACCCGCTCTTGGTCACGCCGTTGGCGATCTCCATCGGGGAGAACGCGTGCACGTGCATCGACGGCACGCGGGCCTTGACCGCCCGGACCAGTTCGGCGTACCCGGTGACCGGCAGCTCGGGATCGATCCCGCCCTGCATGCACACCTCGGTGGCGCCCTCGACGTGCGCCTCCCAGGCGCGGTCGGCCACCTCCTCGGTCGACAGCGAATACGCGTCGGCGTCACCCTTGCGCTGCGCGAACGCGCAGAACCGGCAGCCGGTGTAGCAGATGTTGGTGAAGTTGATATTGCGGTTCACCACGAAGGTGACGTCGTCGCCGACGGCGTCGCGCCGCAACGAATCCGCCAGCGCGGCAACGGCATCCAGCGCGGGGCCGTCGGCCGTCGCCAACGCCAGGTACTCGTCGTCGGTGCAGCGCGCGGGATCGCGCTCGGCCGACCGCAGCGCGGCGAGCACGTCGGTGTCCAGGCGTTCTGGCGCTTTGGCGCCCTGGGCCGCCAGCTCGTACACGCGCGCACGGATCGACTCCCAGTCGCCGAACGCGCTCTGTAGGTCGCTGCGGGCCGCGGTGTTGCGGCCCTGGGTGTCGATCGCCGCGTGCAGGTCGACCCGCCCGGCGGATTCGATGTCGTCGGGCTCCTGCCAGGGCATGCCCACCGGGTTGACGTCGCGGGCCAGGCCGGTCTGCGGATCGGCCAGCGCCGCAACGTGTCCGGACACCCGTGGGTCGATCCACGCCGCGCCCGCCTGCACGTATTTGGGCTGCGCGGTCAACCGCTGCACCAGGTCGTATCCGGCCTCCGCGGTGATCTTGGCCAGCTCGTCGAGGGCGGGCCAGGGCCGTTCGGGGTTGACGTGGTCGGGGGTCAGCGGTGAGACGCCGCCCCAGTCGTCGACGCCGGCGCCGATCAACGCCAGGCACTCCTCGCGCGACACCAGGTTGGGCGGTGCCTGGATGCGCATGCCCGGGCCGAGCACCAGCCGCGCGACCGCCACCGTCGCCAAGTAGTCCTCGATCCCGGCGTCGGGGAAGCCGGCCATCGCGGTGTGTTGCTTGGCCCGGAAGTTCTGCACGATCACTTCCTGGACGTGCCCGAACTCCTTGTGCGACTTGCGGATCGCCAGCAAGGTGTCGGCGCGTTCGGCCAGCGTCTCGCCGATGCCGACGAGCAGCCCGGTGGTGAACGGGATGGACAGCCGCCCGGCGTCGGTCAGCGCGCGCAACCGAACCGCCGGGTCCTTGTCCGGGCTGCCATAGTGCGCAAGCCCTTTCGTCTCGAACAACCGCCGCGACGTCGTCTCGAGCATCATGCCCATCGACGGCGCCACCGGCTTGAGCCGCGACATCTCCGACCAGGTCATCACGCCGGGGTTGAGATGCGGCAGCAGCCCGGTCTCCTCCAGCACCCGGATCGCCATCGCCCGGACGTACGACAGGGTGGAGTCGTAGCCGCGTTCGTCCAGCCAGTCCCGCGCTTCCGGCCAGCGGTCCTCGGGCCGGTCGCCGAGGGTGAACAGCGCCTCCTTGCAACCCAGTTCGGCCCCGCGGCGCGCGACGTCGAGGATCTCGTCGGGCTCCAGGTACATGCCGGCGCCCCGGGCGCGCAGCTTGCCCGGGACGGTGACGAAGGTGCAGTAGCGGCAGGTGTCGCGGCACAGGTGGGTGACCGGGATGAACACCTTGCGCGAATAGCTGATCGGCAACCGGCCGGCCGGCCCGCGGCGCCCCGCCGACTCCAGGCCCGCATCGCGCACCCGTGCCGCGCTCGCGCACAGGTCGGCGAGGTCCTCGCCACGCGCCGTCATCGCGACGGCCGCCTCGTCGAGGTTCAACGCGACCCCGTCCCGGGCCCGCCGCAGCACGCGCCGCAACGCCGACGCATCGGCCTTGGGCGGCGGAACGACAGGGCTGGGTAAAGCGACGGGATCCTGGCCCGGGGGCTCCGGTGTCAGCGGCACGTTGGTGTAACTTCC
Organism: Mycobacterium sp. E2699; assembly: GCF_001666745.1. NCBI lineage: Bacteria > Bacillati > Actinomycetota > Actinomycetes > Mycobacteriales > Mycobacteriaceae > Mycobacterium > Mycobacterium sp. E2699. Next base: position 71,099 of record NZ_LZJH01000091.1, read on the forward strand.
CCACGATCGAATTTCATCCGCCCGGCCCAGCCTGCGAACCGCTGGGCGACGGTGCCATATGCGCAACAGTAGCCCCAGGCCGCCGCCGGCCCTCGATCGACATCCCGGCCCCGGCGGGTCCCCTTTGCTGTGTGTTTGGCGGACTTGGCCGCTAACCAGCCGCGACCGCGTTACCATCCGTCCTATCTCAGGGAGGTGTGAGATGTCGTTCCTGTTCTCGGACCCGGAGGCGCTGGCCGCGGCGGCTTCGGACCTGTCCGGCATCGGATCGACCCTGAGCACCGCCAACACGGCGGCCGCGGCCCCGACGAGCGCGGTGGCGGCGGCGGCCGCCGACGAGGTGTCGGCGCAGGTCGCCGCGTTCCTGTCCCAGCACGGGCTGGGGTATCAGCAGATCAGCGCACAAATCGCCGAGTTCCACGAGCAGTTCGTCCAGACCTTGAGCGCCGGTGCGAGCGCGTACGCGGCGGCCGAGGCCGGCGCCGCCCAGAACCTCGCCGGTGCGGTGAACGCCCCCGCGGCGACGCTGCTCGCCGGCGGCGGCGGCGGTGTGGCCAGTGCGGCCGCTGCGGCCGGCGGAGCCGTGTCCGGTGCGGTCAGCCACGTCGAGAGCGTCGTGGCGGGCTCCGCGGGCGTCCTCAGCGCGGGCAGCGGGTTGCTCGGCGGCGGCGCCCAAGCGATCGTCAGCCAGGCCGGTGCGGCCGCCAGCGCGGTGTCCGGTGCGGCCCTCGGCGCCGTGTCCAGTGCGGCGAGTGAGGTCGAAAGCTTCGTGGCGGGCTCGGCCAATTTCCTCGAGGGCGCCGGGCTGTTCGGCAGCGTCGGCCAGGCCGCCGCGCTGCTGCTGGGGCCCACCGGGGGGATCAGGGTCTTGACCGCGGCCAGCGCGCTGCTGGCGCCGGCGGCCGTCACCAACGCCGCGGCGGTGTCGGCGGCGAACGCGTTCGCTCCCATCGCCGAGTCGATCGAGACCGCCTACCTGCTGATCGAGCCCTACGTGCAGTACGGCTTCGAGCTGGCCTCGTACGCGGCGGGCTGGCTGCCGTGGATCGGCTGGATAGTGGCGCCGCAGATCATGTTCTTCTACAACCTCTTCGAACCCATGGTGCAGAGCGGCCTGTTCAACATCCTCGACTGGTTGGGCGGCACCATCACCTTCGCCCAGGGGCTGAACAACTTCCTGACGGCCACCACGGCGTCGATCAACTACTTCATCCAAACCGAGATCAACTGGTTCTTGAGCTTCCTGCCGCCGCTCCCGCCGCTGCCGCCGTTCTTCCCGTAACCCGGCCGGTCAGCGGCGCCGACTGCGCCGCCACAGCACCCACACCGGCGGCGCGACCCCGAGCACGATCAGCAGCAGGGCCCCGTAGGCCATCAGCCCCCGGCCGCCCAGGATGACGTCGTCGGCGGGACCGCCCATGCTCATGACGGCCACCGCGAGAAGCCACGTCCACAGCGGCAGTGCGGCCACCCGCGCGGAGCTGGTCCACTGGCCGGCGGCCCAGACAAGCGCCGCGTTGAGCAGTCCGCTCAGCACCGCACTGATGGGAAACGGGACGGAGCCGATATACGAGGGCAGCAGCAGCGCGCCGGCGACTGCCGAGAGGATCCCGTCGACGGCCAGCAGCGCCAGGACAACGAAACGAATCGCGGGGTCCGTCGCGCCGCCGTTCTCAGCGGACGCGACGCGTGGCTTGGTTTCGGTCAGGTCGGGACGCTGTCGATATTGGAAAGGATCGAGCCGATGACCCACTGCAGGCTGTCGAGGCGGTCCTGCCAGTGCTGCTGGTTAGGGTCCAGGTCGGGGTCCATGCGAATTCCTTCCGTGGCTGCCTGTTTGGCAGCCTACCGCGTTGTGGCGGTGGCGAAACCCAGTCCCGCAAGCAGATCCGTTTCCCAGCCGCGCCCGTCGCGCTCCCCCGCGGCCCCGCCCACCAGGACGTAGTGCTCCTCGGCGAGGATGGGCAACGCCATGTTGTTCGACAAGGCGCAGGCCCGCCCGGTGGGGCCGACGACGACCTGCGTGGCGTGGGAGGCGAGCGCGGCCGTCTTGGCGGCGAGCGCCTCGGGCGCCGCCGCGACGACGGCGTCGATGGCGGAGTCGGCGTAGCCGAAGTCGAACTCCTCGTGGGGCGGGATCGCCCAGCCGGGCAGCAGGTCTTCGCGATCCAGCGCCCGCCAACCGGCGTGGAATGCGCTCTCCGCCAACACCGTCCAGTAGAACTTCGGCACCGGCCACGGCTCCCCGGGATAGTCGTCGCTGGAGCCTGCCGCGGCGACGGCCGCCGTCGTGACGGTGTGGGCGTGGATGTGGTCGGGGTGGCCGTAGCCGCCGTTGGGGTCGTAGGTCACGACGACGTGCGGGCGCTGCTCGCGGATGACGGCGACCAGCGCGCCGACGGCCTCCCGCTCGTCGGCGTCAATGAACCTGTCGCGCCCGCGTTTTGGGGTGCCCTGCATGCCGGAGTCGCGCCACCGTCCCGCGCCGCCGAGGTAGTGGGGCCCGTTGACGCCCAGCGCGCGCAGCGCGGCGGTGAGCTCGCCGATGCGATAGCCGCCGAGTTGGTCCGCGCGATCGGCGGCCAGCCCGGCCCACGGATCGCCGATGACCTCGCCCTCCTCGCCGAGGGTGCAGGTGACGACGCGCACCTGCGCGCCGCGAGCGGTGTAGTGCGCGATGGTGGCGCCGTTGCTGAGGCTCTCGTCGTCGGGGTGCGCATGGACGAACAGCAGCCGCGGGCTCTCGGGCATGGACGCACCCTACCCCGGAGGCGAGCAGCGGATAGGAACGCGGACGGCTACTATCGAGAAATGCCCCAGCTAACCCAGGACCGGAGTAGCACCCGGAGCCGCCGACGAGGCGAAGTGCTCGAACGTGCGCTGTTCGAGGCCACGTTGGCGGAGCTGGCCGAAGTCGGATACGGCGGGCTGACGATGGAAGGGATCGCCGCGCGCGCCCACACCGGCAAGGCCGCGTTGTACCGGCGCTGGTGCAGCAAGCACGACCTGGTGCACGCCGCGCTGGTGTACGCCCTGCCGCCACTGCCGGAGCTGCGCACCGGCCGGTCGGCCAGGGAGAACCTGTTGACGATGTTCACCTCCCACCGCGACATGCTGGCGGGCAAGACCAGCTTTCCCAGCCTGGACGTCATGCACCAACTGCTGCACGAACCGGAGATGCGCGCCATCTTCGCCGACGCCGTGGTGTGCCCGCGCCTCAAGATCGTCGAATCGATCCTGCAGGCCGCCGTCGACGACGGCGACCTCGACCCGGCCACCGTCACACCACTGACCGCTCGCGTCGGGCCGGCGCTGATCAACCACCAGTTCATGCTCACCGGCGAACCGCCGAGCCGGCGGGATCTGGCCGTCATCGTCGACACCGTGATCCCGCCGCGGGCGGGGGCCGAGAAGAACTAGGCCACGAACAGGCCGGCCAGGTCGGCGCCCGCGGCCAGGCTCTGGTCGAAGATGCCCTCCAGGCCGCCGATGTTGCCGCCGTTGAAGACCTGCGCCGAGGTTCCGGTCAGCAGCGTGCCGACGGCCGGCAGCTGAACACCGCCCAAGAAGCTGTTCACGGTCTGCTCGCCGGTGCCCAGGATCAGGTTGCCGACGTTGAAGACACGGTTCAGCGTGCCGTTCAGGGCCGAATTTGTCCCGAACGTGCCTGTCTCCCAAGCGATTTCGCTGTTCACCAGGTTGGTGTTGAACCCGGTCTCGGCGGTCAGCAGGTTGTCCAGGAAGTTGACCTGGCCCGACGCCAGGCCCTGCAGCCCGGCGGTCGGCGCCGCCACCAACGCCACTCCCAACCCCGTTGTCGGAAGCCCGGCGAACAGCGACCCGTTGAGCGCCGCGTTCAGCGACGCCTGCAAGCCTGCCGCGTTGATCCCCGCAGTCAACGCGGCCTGCAGGGAACCATTGCCGGTCAGCGAGGTCGCGATCCCGCTGATGAGGTCGAGGTCCCACAGGAATTTGGTGTCCAGGGCGCCCAGGAACCCGCCGAGGGTGCCGCCGGCGATCAGGTTGGCCGGGCTGCCGACGGCGAGGCTGGCAAGGATGGCGCCGGCGGTGGGCAGCTGCGCGCCCAACAGGCTGTCGAAGGTCACCTCGCCGGTGCCCAGCACCGTGTTCCAGAAGTTGAAGAAGCTGTCGAACATGCCACCGAACGCGCCGGTGCCGCCGAAGACGGCCGTCTCCAGCGCCGTCTCCTGGGCGACCAGGGCCGCGTTGAGGCCGAGCTCGTTGGTGATCAGGGCCGTGTTGAAGCCGAGCTCCATCGACTGCAGCTGGGCGAGGAACGCGGGCACGTTCGGCGCCGTCAACAGCACCTGCCACGGCGCCGCCAAGTTGGCGAACAAGGTGGGCAGCCCGGCCAGCCCGAGGCTCAGCCCGCCGCTCAACGCCAGGTTGAGCTGGGCACCGAGGCCCGACAGGCCGGCGGTGATGCTGGCGCCCAGGCTGGGACTGAAGCCGAAGACACCGCCCAGCGCCGCGAGCGCGGCGTTCAGGTTGGCCGGCAGGGTGATGCCGCCCATCAGCGCCGGCAGGCCCGCGCTCAGGTTGCCGATCAGCGATCCCCCCGTTTGCAGGGCACCGGACAAGGCGGTGCCGAGCCCCGACAGGCTGCCACCGAGGCCGCCCGACAGGGCGGCGTTGAGCGCGCCACTCAGCCCCGGCAGCCCGGCGCTCAGGCTGGTCACCAGCGCGCCGCCGGTCTGGGCCAATCCGGACAGCCCACTGCCTATATCCGCCGCCAGCGCCGCACCCAGCGGCCCCAGCCCCGACAGGCTGCCACCGAGGCCGGCCGACAACGCGGCGTTGAGCGAGGCGTTCAGCCCGGAAAGCCCGCCGCTCAGGCTGGCCGCGAGGCCGGGGAACGCCAGGCTCAGGCCGCCGATCAGGCCGGGCAGCCCGGCTCCGAGGTTCGCCACGAGCGTGTTACCCGCCTGGACCAGTCCCGACAGCCCATTGCCGAGGTCCGCGGACAACGCGGCACCGAGCGGCCCCAACCCCGCGAGGCTGGCGCCCAGGCTGCCCGACAGCGCGGCGTTCAGGGAGGCGTTCAGGCCGGAAAGCCCACCGCTCAGGCTGGCCTGCAGTCCGGGCAGCGCGGCGTTGAAGCCGCCCGCCAGGCCCGAAATACCGGTGCCGATGTTGGTGGCCAGCGCCCCGCCGGTCTGCGCCAACGCCGTCAGCCCGCCGTTCACGTCCGTCGCGATCGCCGCACCGAGCGGTGCGAGGCCCCCCAGATTGGCGCCGAGGCTGCCACCGAGGCTCCCCGACACCGCGGCATTGAGCGAGACGCCGAGCGCGTTGAGGTCGGCGCTCAGGCTCGCGCCCAGGCCGGCGAGCCCACCGCTGAGGTCGATGCCCAACGCGGGCACCGCGCTCGCCAGCGTCTGCACGACGTTTACTTCTGCGGCCGCATAGCTGGCCGCACCGCTCGTCAAACTTTGCACGAACTGCTGGTGGAATACCGCCGCCTGCGCACTCAGTTGCTGGTAGCCCGCGGCGTGCGAGGAAAAGAGCGCGGCAATTTCCGCCGAAACCTCGTCCGCGGCCGCGGGCAGCAGCCCGGTGGTCGCCACGGCGGCCGCGCTGTTGGCGGTGCCGATGAGGGAGCCGAGATTTGCCAAATTGCTTGCGGCGTCAGCGATTAGCTCTGGCGCAGCGATAAGAAACGACACTGAAGACCTCCCCGTCAGCACACGATGGTCGCTACCCCCCGTCGCCCGGTCGGGCGGGTATCGCGATAGCCGCAGCTTATCGAAATGGCGTCGTGAAAACGGTCGTTTGCAGTAACTCGGCCGAATGGCTGGCCGGTCAGATTAATCGTCATTAATTTGTTACTTGCGGTCCACGCGATCCACCGCGCGGCCATTTATAGAAAATGGTCGTTTTCAATTTTTGAAATGGATGGTTAGGGCCCGGTTTTTACCCATTGGCCGGCGTCGCCGACGATGCCGACCGGGACCGCGCCCGTGAGGCTGACGTTCTGCACGCTGGGACCGGCCGCGACGATCGTGGTGTCCTGCAGGATCGGCAACACCGTCGACATGTTCCACAGCCGCGGTTCGACCGCGGTGATCACATCGCTGATGTTCTTGGTGCCGTTGAGCGCGGCGTCGATGTTGGACTGGACGCTGCGATCGCAAATCCCGGTGAGGTTCGACGGCGCCTGGACCAGCGCGCCGGGCTCGGGCGGGCGCGGGGGCGGTGGTGCCGGGGTCGGCGCCGGTGGAGACGTCGCGGGGCTCGTGCCCGGGCTCGCGGGCGCCGGGCCCGCGGCGGGTGTGGTGGTCGGCGTGCTAGACGGTGACACCGTCGTCGTCTGCAGCGCGGGGCAACCGTAGCGCGAGGCCAGCAGGGTCGCCAGGTTCCCCCCGGCCCGGTGCCAGCCCACGATCGCGTCCACCTGGTTGTTGGTCAGCGCGTCGCGATACAGCGTCACCGGGTCGAGCGCCAGCACGGTCGCGTCGATGCCGACGTTGCGCAACCGGTCGGCGGCGGTGTTGGCCACCGCGACCGACGTCGGGTCGTTCGACGCCACCCCGATGGCCAGCGACAGCGGTTGGCCGTTCTTACTGATCCGGCCGCGGATGACCTCGGGCGGGCCGGTGCTCGCCGGGGCGGGGGTCGGCGAAGTCGACGAGTTGCTGTCGATCTGATAACCCGACGCCGACAGCAAAGCCAGCGCCGCCGGCGTAGTCATCGCCGGCGGAGCCGTCGGCTCGTAGCCGGGGTCGCTCGGCGAGCGGATCAGGGCCTGGTCCAGCGTGACGGTGTTGTCGCTGCCCGCGCCCACGGCCGCCAGCAGGTCAACGTCGAGCAACCCCAGGATCGCCTTGCGGACCTGGGCATCGGACAGCTTCGGCTCGCTGGCCCGCAGCGTGAGCTGCATGACCCGGGGCGTCACGATCCGGGCGGTGCGCACGTCGGGGATGGCCGAGAGCTGCGCGAACGCCGCGGACCCGCCGTGCACCTGGGCCACCTGGGTGTCGCCGTTGCGCACGGAATCGGCCAGCGCGGCGGGCGCGCCGGCGCGGCGGAAGAGGATCAGCGCGGGTTTGGCGGGCGGCCCCCAGTAGCGGTCGTTGCGGGCGAGCAGGATCTCGTCGCGCTGCGGGTCGATGGTCTCGACGCGGAACTGGCCGCCGGTGACCGGCAGGGCGCGCGCCAGCCCGGCCAGGAAACCGCCCGGCGCGTCCTTGATGATGTGTGCCGGCAGGATGTTGCTGAACAGCTCCTTCCAGGCCGGATACGGTTGCGCGAAGGTGACCACGGCCTGCTTGCCGCCCTCGAGCGATTGCACGCCGGTGATGAGGTCGTAGCCGGCCGGGTCGACCACGCCGGGCTGGCTGACCATCTGGCGCCACAGGTACCAGAAGTCGTCGGCGGCGATCGGGGCGTTGTCGGTCCACTGCGCCTCGGGCCTGATCTTGTAGGCCACCGTGAACGGGTTCTGGTTGGTCACCTCCGCGGACACCAACAGGGTCGGGTCCATCTCCCAGCGCGAGCCCGTCGGCGTGGTGGGATCCGGCACCGGCCGGAACGCGCTGGGCAACACCAGCGCGCTGATCGCCGCGTTCACCGGCGACAGGTCGGACAGCAGATGGGGGTTGAAACCGGCGCCGATCGAGTCGATGCCCATGATGATCTGAGTCGGCCGCTGCGGTGGCGGCGCCGAGTTGTGTGGCGTGTCGGTGCTCTGCGGGGCGGGCGGGGGGTTGACCGTGCACGCCGCCAGCACCACCCCGAACAGCGAGACCACCGCGGCCACCGTGAGGAAGAGGCGGCGGGCTCGTCTCGGCACGCCCATCAGGGTATCCAGCAGGCGCCCCGTAGCCCGTCGGGCCACGCGCGGCTAGCCCCGGGCCTTGGCCCGCGCCCGGCTGCGGGCCCGGGTGGTGGCGTCCAGTTCGACCTTGCGGACCCGCACGATCTCGGGGGTCACCTCGACGCATTCGTCGGGGGCGCAGAACTCCATCGCCTGTTCCAGGTCCAGCTCCAGCGGCTTGGCCAGGGTTTCCATCACGTCCGCGGTCGACGACCGCATGTTGGTCAGCTTCTTCTCCCGCGTGACGTTGATGTCGAGATCCTCGGGACGGGGGTTGATCCCCACCACCATGCCCTCGTAGGTGTCCTGGCCCGGCTCGACGAAGAACTGCCCGCGGTCGGCCAACTGCAGCAAGGCGAACGGCGTGATGGTGCCGGACCGGTCCGACACCAGGGAGCCGGTGTGCCGGGCCCGGATCTCCCCCGCCCAGGGCCGGTACCCGTCGAACACGGCGTTGGCGATGCCCGTCCCGCGGGTGAGGGTGAGAAAGTCGGTGCGGAAGCCGATCAACCCGCGGCTGGGCACGATGAAATCCATCCGCACCCAGCCGGCCGCGTGATTGGTCATCTCCTCCATGCGGCCCTTGCGGCCGGCCATCAATTGCGTTATCGCGCCGACGAATTCGTCGGGGCAGTCGATCGTCATCGCCTCGAACGGCTCGTGCAGCCGACCGTCGATGGTCTTGGTGACCACCTGCGGCTTGCCGACCGTGAGCTCGAAGCCCTCGCGGCGCATCTGCTCGACCAGCACGGCCAGGGCGAGCTCGCCGCGGCCCTGCACCTCCCAGGCGTCGGGGGCGCCGATGTCGACGACCCGGATCGACACGTTGCCGACCAACTCGGTGTCCAGCCGGTTGCGGACCATCCGCGCGGTGAGCTTGTGCCCGCTCACCTTGCCGGCCAGCGGCGAGGTGTTGGTGCCGATCGTCACCGAGATGGCCGGTTCGTCGACGGTGATGCGCGGCAGCGCGTGGGCATGGTCGGGATCGGCCAGCGTGTCGCCGATCATGATCTCGGGGATGCCCGCCACCGCCACGATATCTCCGGCCGCCGCGACCTCCGTGGGGTTCCGCTCGACGCCCTCGGTCGCGAGCAACTCGGTGATCTTGGCGCTGGTGATTACCGGCAACCCGTCGACCTCGCGCATCCAGGCGACCTGCTGGCCCTTGCGCAGCTTGCCGTTGTAGACGCGGATCAGCGCGAGCCGCCCGAGGAAGGCCGAGGCGTCGAGGTTGGTCACCAACGCCTGCAGCGGCGCCTCCGCGTCGCCGGAGGGCGGCGGGATGTGCTCCATCAACACGTCGAACAGCGGGTCCAGGTTGTCTCCCGCGGGCACCTCGCCGTTGGCGGGCTGCTCGGTGCTGGCCACGCCCGCCCGCCCGGACGCGTACAGCGTCGGCAGACCCAGGGCGTGCTCGGCCGCGGCGGCCGCCTCGTCGTCGAGATCCGATGCCACGTCCAGCAATAGGTCGTGGCTGGCCTCCACGACCTCGGCGATGCGCGCGTCCGGCCGGTCGGTCTTGTTGACCACCAGGATGACCGGCAGGTGGGCCGTGAGCGCCTTGCGGAGCACGAACCGCGTCTGCGGCAAGGGGCCCTCGGACGCGTCGACCAGCAGCAGCACCCCGTCCACCATGGACAGCCCGCGCTCCACCTCGCCGCCGAAGTCCGCGTGCCCCGGAGTGTCGATCACGTTGATGACCGTGACCGTCCCGTCGCTGTTGTGGCGGTGCACGGCGGTGTTCTTGGCCAGGATGGTGATCCCTTTTTCTTTCTCGAGGTCACCGCTGTCCATGATGCGTTCCTGGGTGTCGTCGCCGCGGTGGTGCAGCGCGCCGGACTGCCGCAGCATCGCGTCGACCAGGGTGGTTTTCCCGTGGTCGACGTGGGCGACTATGGCGACATTGCGGAATGGCACGTCGGTGATTCTGGCAGCGAGGGCCTCAGATAGCGAACTGGCCGATACGCGCCGGCTCCGCGGCGTTGAGTGTGCGGTGGCGGCGCACTGTGTGTAGTGGCGGTGCGCCGGGACGGCGTGTCGTCGCCCTGGGCGCACACCCGAAGCCCAGGATGCACACTGAATCGCCGGCCGGTCGTCACCAGCCGCGGCGTCGCGGCGCCGACCCGATCAATTCGTGCGTCTCAGCCACGTCGCGGCTGCGGTAGACGATGTAGGGCCGGAAGAGATAACCGATCGGCGCGCTGAAGGCATGCACAAGCCGGGTGAACGGCCACAAGGCGAACAACGCCAGGGCGATGGCCACGTGGATCTGGTAGTAGAACGCCGCGTGCGCCATCAGGTCACCGCGCGGATCGAGCAGCCAGATCGACCGGAACCAGACGGAAACGTTCTGCCGGTAGTCATGCGCCTCACCATGGGGCGTGGCACCCATCAGGGTGCAACTCAAACCGGCCACGATGGCGCACACCAACACCAGGTACATCAGCTTGTCGTTGCGGGTGGTGGCCCGGAATACCGGCCCGTGGGTGCGGCGACGATAGATCAGCAATCCGACGCCGGCCAGGGTGGCAAGACCGGCCGGCGCACCCAGCAGGAGCGCCTGTAGGTGGTAGAGGTTGTTGCTCATCCCCAGCGCACTGGTCCACGACGCCGGGACGAACAGGCCCATGACGTGGCCCATGATCACCGCGAGGCTGCCGAAGTGGAAGAGCGGGCTGCCGATCGACAACAACTTCGATTCGTAGATCTGCGACGAACGGGTGGTCCAGCCGAACTTGTCGTAGCGGTAGCGCCACCAGGTGCCGACGGCCGCGGCCGCCAAGACGACGTAAGGCACGTCGTCCCAGAAGATTTCGATCAATTTCAGGTGGACCAAGTCAGGCTCCCTTGGTGCGCTTCGGCGGGATGGTCAGGGTAAACGGTTGCAGCCCAACCGCTTCCGCGGGTGGGCCGCTCTGAGCCAGTCGTTGCGCCCGGCGCGCCTCCTCGTCGGTGGCGGGCGGCAGCGTCTGGCAGACCGCGGTGATCGCGTGCTGGTAGGGCGACCCGGCGTCGGCGAGGGCGTCCCGCAGCACCTCGATGGGAACCCGGTGCTCGACCAGCAGGCGGCGCCCGGCGCCGGGGTCGACGGTGGCGGCGAACTCGAGGACGACGGGTAGGTGGTCCGGCGCCTCGGCGCGGGGCGGTTCGACGCCCGCGTCGCGGTAGGCCGTGGCGAACGCCAGCATCTCCCGGCCGCGGTTGCGGGTGTCCCCGGCGGTCCAGTACGTCAGGTACATGGTGGTGCGCCGGCGCATGTCGAAGGTCTCGACGTAGCCCGTCTCGGCGGCCATCGGCGTCAGCGCCCGCAGGGCCGCGGCCGTGCGGCGCAGCAGCGCCGCCGCGGGCGTGTCGACGGGGCCCAGCAGCTGCTCGACGGTGCCGAGCCGATCGGCCAGCCCGTCATCGGGATAGGCGAGCAGCAGCGACGCCGCCTGCCATATCAGCCGGTCCTGCAGCGTCCGGTTGGCCGAACGGTCCCGGAGCGGGGCGAGCAGCCTCATCGCCCGCCCTCCGGGAACAGCCCGTCGGGCACCCCGTCGCCGTCCCACGTGAGCAGATTCACCCGCGTGCGACCGCCCCCGCCCAGCTGGCGCTGTTTGAGGGCGTGGAAGGTTTCCACCGCCACCGGCACCGGGGCGCCGCTGCCCTCGCCGAACGGGCCGGATTCGTACATCCCCGGACCGCCGTCGCCCGACAGCGAGCAGCCCATCTCCTCGAGATCGCGGGCCTGCGGGGTGAAGGCCGTTGGAATGACGTAGCGCTCTTCGTATTTCGCGATCGCCAGCAACCGGTACATGTCGTAGATCTCTTCTTCGGTCATGCCGACGGCGTGCGCGATGTGGGGCTGAGTCTCGCGCCCGAGGTTGATGTCGCGCATGTAGGAGCGCATCGCGGCCAGCCGGCGCAGCACGCCCTCGACCACGTGGGTGTCGCCGGCGGTGAACAGTTCGGCGAGGTATCGCATCGGGATGCGCAGCGCGTCCAGCGCGCCGAAAAGGTTGCCCAGGTCCTCGCCGTCGTGCCCGTCGCGGCTGACGGCGTCGACGACCGGCGACAGCGGCGGGATGTACCAGACCATCGGCATGGTCCGGTACTCCGGGTGCAACGGCAGCGCCACCTTGAACTTGTTGATCAGCGCGTACACCGGGGACCGCTGCGCGGCCTCGATCCACTCGTCGGCGATGCCCTCGGCGCGGGCGGCGGCGATGACCTCGGGATCGCTGGGGTCCAACAGGATCCGGCGCTGCGCGTCGTAGAGGTCCTTGTCGTCTTGCACCGCCGCGGCCTCGAGCACCCGGTCGGCGTCGTAGAGCACCAGGCCGAGATAACGCAGCCGGCCCACGCACGTCTCCGAGCAGATCGTCGGCAGGCCGACCTCGATCCGCGGGTAACACAGCGTGCACTTCTCGGCCTTGCCGGTCTTGTGGTTGAAATACACCTTCTTGTAAGGGCATCCGGACACGCACATCCGCCAGCCGCGGCAGCGGTCCTGATCGACGAGCACGATGCCGTCCTCGCTGCGCTTGTACATCGCGCCCGACGGGCACGACGCGACGCAGGACGGGTTGAGGCAGTGCTCGCAGATCCGCGGCAGGTAGAACATGAAGGTCTCTTCGAGCTTGAGGGTGATCTCGTCGCTGACCTTCTGCAAAATCGGGTCACCGGAAAGGATTTCGGGCGACCCGGCCAGGTTGTCGTCCCAGTTGGGTCCCCACGACACCTTCATCGGCTCACCGCTGATCAGGCTCCTGGGCGCGGCCGTGGGGAAGGTGTCACCCGCCGGCGCCGTCGTCAGGTTCTCGTAGTCGTAGGTCCATGGCTCGTAGTACTCGTCGATGGTGGGCAGCTTGGGGTTGGCGAAGATCCGCAACAGCTTGTGGATGCGGCCGCCGTCGCGCAACCGCAGCCGGCCCCTCTTGTCGCGGATCCAGCCGCCGCGCCAGCGGTCCTGGTCCTCGTAGGTGCGCGGATAGCCTTGCCCCGGGCGGGTTTCCACGTTGTTGAACCAGACGTACTCGGTGCCGCCGCGGTTGGTCCAGGCCTGCTTGCAGGTGACCGAGCAGGTGTGGCAGCCGATGCACTTGTCGAGGTTCATCACCATCGCGAGCTGCGCCATGACCTTCATGTCAGTACCGCACTTCCTGGCTGCGACGCCGCACCACGGTCACCTCGTCGCGCTGGTTGCCGGTGGGGCCCAGGTAGTTGAACGCGAACGAATGCTGGGCGTAGCCCCCGGCGAGGTGGCTGGGCTTGATGCGCACCCGGGTCAGCGCGTTGTGGTTGCCGCCGCGCTTGTTGTTGGTCTCGGTGCGCGGGGTGTCGACGGTGCGTTCCTGGACGTGGTAGACGTAGACCACGCCGTCGGGCATCCGGTGGCTGACGATCGCCCGGCACACGTAGACGCCGTTGGCGTTGACCGCCTCCACCCAATCGTTGTCCCGCACACCGATTTTCGCCGCGTCGCCGGGGCTCATCCACATTGTCGGGCCGCCGCGCGACAGCGACAGCATGTACAGGTTGTCCTGGTAGGTGGAGTGGAACGACCACTTCGAGTGCGGGGTCAGGTACCGCACGGTGAGGCCGATCCCGCCTTTACCGTCCGGGGTGGGACCGAGCTCCGGCTGGCCGAACAGCCGCGCCATGTCCAGCGGCGGCCGGTAGACGGGCAGATGCTCGCCGAGTTCCTCGACCCAGTCGTGCGCCAGATAGAAGTGCATCCGCCCGGTCAGCGTGTGAAACGGCTTGAGGTTCTCGATGTTGATGGTGAACGGGGCGTAGCGGCGGCCGCCGGTCTCACTGCCCGACCACTCCGGGCTGGTGATGACCGGGACGGGGCGGGCCTGGGTGTCGGCGTAGGTGATGCGGCGCTCCTCGCTGCCCTCGGCCAGGTGTGCCAGCCGCTGGCCCGTGCGCTTCTCCAGCTCGCGGAAACCCTCGACGGCCAGCCGGCCGTTCGTCGTCCCCGACAACAGCAGCAGCACGTCGGCCATCCGGGTGGCGGTCGTGATGGCCGGACGGCCCGCCGCGACACCGGAATTCATGACGCCGAACCGGGCGGCCAATTCCTCGACCTCCCGGAACGGGTGCACGGTGACGCCCTTGGTGGTCACCCCGAACTGGTCGACGAGCGGGCCCAACGTGAGCCACTTGTCGTAAATGGCGGTGTAATCGCGTTCCACCACCGTGACTTTGGCCATTGTGCGTCCGGGCACCGGGGTGGCGCCGGTGTGCAGCCAGTCCCGCTCGGTGCCGTCGGGATAGGCCATCGCGTCCGGGGTGTCGTGCTGCAGCGCCGTCAGCACCACGTCGCGTCGGGTGCCCAGGTGACGCTTGGCCATCGCGCTGAAGGCCCGGGCGATGGCGCCGAAAGCGTCGAAGTCCGAACGGGTTTCCCACGGCGGGTCGGTGGCGGCGCTGAACGCGTGTACGTAGGGGTGCATGTCGGTGCTGGACAGGTCGGCCTTCTCGTACCAGGTCGCCGCCGGCAGAACCACGTCGGACACCAGCGTCGTCGAGGTCATCCGGAAGTCGATCGACAGCATCAGATCGAGCTTGCCCTCGGGGATCTCGCCGCCGCACGCCACGTCGACGGGCCGCACCCCGTTCTCCGGGGGCAGGGCCTGCGCGTTGGAATCGGTGCCCAAGAGGTGGCGCAGGAAGTACTCCCCGCCCTTGCCCGACGAGCCGATCAGGTTGGCCCGCCACACGGTGAGCACCCGCGGCCAGTTGGCGGGATTGTCGGGATCGGTCACGGCGAGCTTGAGTTCGCGCCGCCCGAGCTGCTCGGCGACGTACTCGGCCGCGTCGAGGTCGGCGGCGCGGGCCTCGTCGGCGACCTGCAGGCTGGACCGGTCGAACTGCGGGTAGAACGGGCTCCAGCCCATCGCCACCGAGGAGGCCAGCAGGTCGATCGTGTGCTTGCCCGCGAACCGGCCGCGGCCCACCGGGCTGGCGAGCTTGTCCGCCCCGTACCCGTCGTAGCGCCATTGGTCGGTGTGCGCGTACCAGTACGAGGCGCCGGGCACCTGCCGCGGCGGGCGCGACCAGTCGGTGGCCATCGCCATGGTCTGAAAGCCGGTGAGCGGACGCACCTTCTCCTGACCGACGTAATGCGCCCAGCCGCCGCCGTTGCGGCCCATCGACCCGGTCAGCATCAGCAGCGCCAGCACCGCGCGGTAGATGGCGTCGCTGTGGAACCAGTGGCAGATGCCGCCGCCCATGATGATCATCGAGCGGCCGCCGGATTCCTCGGCGCTGCGGGCGAATTCCCTGGCGACGCGGATGGCCTGCGCGGCCGAGACGCCGGTGATCGGCTCCTGCCAGGCCGGGGTGTTCTGGTGCGTCGGGTCGTCGTAGCCGGTGGGCCAGTCGCCGGGCAGCCCGGGGCGTGCCACCCCGTACTGGGCGAGCATCAGGTCGAAGACGGTGCACACCAGGTGGTTACCGACGCGGCGCACCGGCACCCCGCGCGCCAGCGTGCCGCCCTCCCCGTTCACCGTGTCGAAGCTGGGCAGGTGGACGAGCGCGGTGTCGTGGGCCCCGATGACGCTGAGCGCCGGCGTCAGCTCCCCGAGGTCGAGGTTCCACTTGCCGACGCCGTCCTCGCCGTAGCGGAAGCCCAGCGAGCCTTGGGGAATGGCAACGGAATTCGTCACCTCATCGAAAACTGCGGGCTTGAGCGCGGCATTCTCGGAGTTTTCAGTGGTCTCGCCGACGTCCGCTGCCGTCAGGTTCTTGCCGGGCACCAACATGTCGCCGCGCTGCTCGAGCTTGATCAGGAACGGTAGGTCGGTGTAGCGGCGCGCGAAGTCGGCGAAGAACGGAACCTGGTTGCGCACATAGCATTCCGACAGGATCACGTGGCCCATCGCCATGGCCAGCGCCCCGTCGGTGCCGGCGGCGCACGGCATCCACTCGTCGGCGAACTTGGTGTTGTCGGCGTAGTCGGGGCTGACCGTCACCACCTTGGTGCCGCGGTAGCGGGCCTCGGCCATCCAGTGCGCGTCGGGGGTCCGGGTGATCGGGACGTTGGAGCCCCACATCATCAGATACGCCGCGTCCCACCAGTCCCCGGACTCCGGCACGTCGGTCTGGTCGCCGAATACCTGCGGCGAGGCCACCGGCAGGTCGGCATACCAGTCGTAGAACGACGTCATCGCTCCGCCGATCAGCTCGTAGAACCGCGAGCCGGCGGTGTACGACACCATCGACATCGCCGGGATCGGCGAGAAGCCGGCGACCCGGTCGGGGCCGTAGGTCTTGATGGTGTGCACGTGCGCGGCCGCGATCATCTCGGTGGCCTCGGCCCAGCTGATCCGCACCAGCCCGCCCTTGCCCCGCGCCCGCTGATAGCGGCGACGGCGCTCCGGGTCGCCCTGGATGTCGGCCCACGCCAGTACGGGGTCACCCAGCCGGGCCTTGGCCTCGCGGAACATCTCGATCAGCACGCCGCGGGCATAGGGATAGCGCACCCGGGTGGGCGAGTAGCTGTACCAGGAGAACGAAGCCCCGCGCGGGCAGCCGCGCGGCTCGTATTCGGGCCGGTCCGGACCCACCGACGGGTAGTCGGTCTGCTGGGTCTCCCAGGTGATGATCCCGTCCTTGACGTAGATCTTCCACGAGCACGATCCGGTGCAGTTCACCCCGTGCGTGGAGCGGACGACCTTGTCGTGGCTCCACCGGTCGCGGTAGAAGACGTCGCCCTCACGGCCGCCCTGCCGGGTGACGGTGCGCAGATCGGCCGAGAACTCGCCGGGGGTGAAGAACCGCCCACTGCGTTCGAGTAGCTCCTCGAGCGGACCGCCGATATGAGGTGTGACAGTCAAGCGCTAACCCCTCCTACTCGGTTGCGTCGCGCCGCGTGCTCGGGCCGTGAGTCGCTCGCCGATCCGCCCGTAGGGCGGCGCCGGCGCACCACCATAGGTCGCGGACGATGAGCCCGCCAGGCACGCCGGGCGCGGGCTGTCATTGAAGGCCCGAGCCGTCAACGTGGGTGTTCTGCATCGACGAATGTTCGGAGTCGTTACCGGCATGCAAATCGAGGTTACGGCGATTTGACGTTATTACCTTCCGATTTCACGCGTGTCAGCTGCGATGGCGCTGTACGTTCGCTGCAGGGAGTCTGTGGGCTGGTTATGAGGCTGCTCACAGCGCTCGGGCCAGGTCGCCGAGCCAGCCGCGGTCGGCGGGCACCCAGTCGACGTCGTCCAGTTCCGCCGCCGTCACCCAGCGCAGCGCCTGATGGTCGCGCGGGTGCGGTTCCCCGTCAAGCAGCCGCACCCGATAGGCCCGCAGCGTCGTCGTCGCATTGAGCGCGATGTCGGCGCCGAGGCGTTCACCCACCGCGATGTCGCCGATCTGAAGGCCCAACTCCTCGGCCAGCTCACGGGCCAGCGCGTCGGGCTCGGTTTCGCCGGGCGAGACCTTGCCGCCGGGCAGTTCCCAGCGCCCGGCCAGTTCCGGCGGCCGGACGCGCTGCGCGACCAGGACCGCGGTGCCGCGGATGATCGCCCCGGCGACGACGATCTGGGTCGGCATGGCCAGTGACGGTATACGGTCGGGGTATGGCTGTGTTAACGGATGAGCAAGTGGACGCCGCACTGCCCGAACTCAATGGCTGGGAGCGTTCCGGCGGCGCCCTGCGCCGGTCGATCAAGTTCCCGTCGTTTCTGGACGGCATCGAGGCGGTGCGCCGGGTGGCCGAGCACGCCGAGAGCAAGGACCATCACCCGGATATCGACATCCGTTGGCGGACGGTGACTTTCGCGTTGGTCACGCATTCCGCGGGCGGTATCACGCAGAACGACGTCGACATGGCGCGCGACATCGACGGGATCGTCGGGGACTAATCCTTGGGCGCGCGTCGGCCGGTGGCAGCGATCCAGATCAACGTCGCCACCGCCGCCACGATGTAGGTCAGCCCCGCCCAGGCCAGGTACCACGGCCGGCTGACCTGCCAGATGGTCGGTTGCGCGAAGCTCAGCAACCAGGGCACGCCGACGATCGTCAGCGCCAGCCACCCCCACCCGACGATGCGGGCGCCCGGCCGCTCCCGCGGTGGCCCGTGAATCGCCCAGATCATCAGGGGCACCAGCCACACCCAGTGGTGCGTCCACGAGATCGGCGAGAGCAGCAGCCCGAACAACTCCACCACCAGCAACTTGCCCAGCCGATCGGAAGGCTCCAGCGCCCGCCACGCCAGCAGCGCCAGCAGGGCGGTGACGGCGATGGCGGCCAACACCACAGGGCCGAAGCCGGCGTCGTGCCCCAGGATCCGCGAGATGCCGCCGCGCCAGGACTGATTGAACGAAGTGGCGATCGGCCCGACCCGATGCGCGTCGCCCAGCAGCTTGGTGAAGTAGTAGCGGGTCTGGTCGCCGACGACGAGAACCGACACGCCTACGGTCGCCAGGAACACGACCGCCGAGAACGCCGCCGCGCCCCAGCGCCGAACGCCGAGGAGGTAGACGCCCGAGATCGCCGGCGTCAGCTTGATCCCGGCCGCCACGCCGACCAGTAGCCCCGACAGCCACCACCGCGACGTGTAGGCCGCCCCCAGGACCGCCAGCATGAGCAGCACGTTGACCTGCCCGTAGTCGAAGGTGCTGCGCAGCGGCTCGATCCAGATCGTGATCGCGGTCCACAGCATCGCCAGACGGTGACCGGCGCGGCCGGGGCCGCCCATGAGGCGCTGGCTGATCCGGATGGCGCCGTACAACGCCGCGATGGTGGCGATTTGCCACAGGAACGCGACGAGGCCGAAGGGCAACAGGTGCAGGGGGTAGAAGACGACCGCGGCGAACGGCGGGTAGGTGAACGGTAGCGGGAAGTCGGGCGTCTGGTCGGCGTAGACGTAGCTGTACAGCGTGCCCGGGTGGTCGATCGCCGCGGCGCCGCCGAGGTAGACGTGCAGGTCGACGAAATTCGCGCCGTTGGGCACCAGGTACGTCCACGCGAGTCGCGCCGCCACGCTCACGATCAGCAGCGCCGGCGCGGCCGCCCGAAGCAGGCCGGGCAACCGCCGCGTGAGGGGTGCCGCCGGGGCGGCCGTGCTGGTGTCTACCCGCCCGACTTTAGCGAGCGCCCCGTCGATTGTGGGCCGCCCGGTCACCGCCGTCACTCGTATCGGTAACGATCAAATAAATGCCACACGTGTCACTTGAGTCACACCAGTATCAAAGTAACTTCGGCGCCGGACCCAGTCGTCGAACACCAGGGAGAGTCATGCCAACCATCTGGACCTATTTGCGAGCGACCGCCGTCGTAGTCGGTTCGTCCGCCGCGCTATTGACGGGCGGTATCGCCCACGCCGACCCCGTGCCGGCCCCGCCCGTGCCGAACATTCCGCAGCAGCTGATCAGTTCGGCGGCCAACGCGCCCCAAATCCTGCAGAACCTTGCCACCGCCCTCGGCGCGACGCCGCCGGCGGCGCCCGCCGCCCCCGGCATCACGTTCCCGGGCTTGCCCTCGGCGACCGCACCCGCGCAGTCTCCGGCGGCCATCCCGTCGATCCCGGGGCTCACCCAACCCGCCGCCCCCACCGCTCCGTCGGCGACGTCGGCGATCCCGGGGCTCGGCTCGATCCCGGGCCTGACGCAACAGGCTCCCGCGGCACCCGCCGCCCCGGCCGCACCGTCGATCCCGGGCCTGCCGGCCATCCCGGGGCTGGGGGCACCGGCGGCGCCGGCGACCCCCCCGGCGCCTCAGATCCCCCAGGCGAAGGTCGACATGCCGGCCCTGCCGTCCGGCCTGCCGGTCAACGTGCCCGCGCAGCTGACGCTTCCGCAGGACCTGACGGCGCTGGCCACCGGGCAGGCTCCGGCCGCGCCGGCGGCACCGGCTCCGGCGGCACCGGCCCCGGCCGCATCGGCGCTCAACCCGATGGCTCCGCTGCTTGCGGCCATCCCCTGAGCAACACCGTAGGCAGCAAATCCACAACCTAGACCGGAGGGCATCGTGGTAAGCACTCGCAATCTGTCCAAAGGTGTGGCCGCTGTCGTCACGGCGTCGGCTGCCGCGTTCGGGTTCTGCCCGAGCGCGGCGGCCGACCCGGCGGCGCCGCAGCCCACACCGCAGGCGAACACCAGCCAACAACTACCGGGCCTGCCGGCGCTCTCGGAGCTGAGCCCGATCATCCAGCAGGCGGCCAGCAATCCCGGGCAGGCGACCCAGCTGCTCATGGCCGCCGCGCAGGCTTTCACCCACAGCCCGACGGCGCCCACGCAGTCCAAAAACGTTGCGGCGTCGGTGAATCAGTTCGTGCAGGAGCCGGGCGCGCCGGTTCCCGGTGCGCCCGCACCCGCGCCGGGCGCCGCCACCCCGCCCGACATCGCGCCGGTGCAGCACGTGCCGCCGGCGGGCATCGAGCCGGGTCTGCAGTCACACCTGCCGCCGGGCATCGATCCGGCCCATGCCGCCGGCCCCGGGCCCGCCGCCGCGCCGGCACCGGCACCGGCGGCAACACCCGGTC